>LNZQ01000022.1 GCA_002007315.1 Epulopiscium sp. Nele67-Bin004 | reverse complement strand
TGTATGTGTTGGGGACTTTTTTTAGCTGCAGAGTCGAGTTACTTGTAACAATAGTGGACTGCAGGATGGACCTGCAGTCACTGCAATGAAGGAAAATGTTTTGTCACTGACAAAAACAATGGTGGTTTACTGCACAGTGGAATAATTTAGGCTATATCAGTCTTTTGCTGCACAGAGAATTCATGTTATTATTATAAATTAATTGTTTGTCTTAATCTATTTGTAGGATTTGTTGACTGTACGAAAGATACAGAATATGAACAGATTTATTCTTTGTAAAAAAAAAATCCAACAGACCATATCATGTGCTGCAAGTCTATCAACACTTAACTATAAATAAATGAATTTATTTTTGTACATGGCGGATCTCGCGTTGTGATTGGCCAGCTCTCAGTGAAGGGCGGTGAATGTTATTGGTTATATCCGGCGTCAGGCAACGGACACAGAGAAGCGCTTGTTACGTGTTTCAGAACATCCCGGCGGGGCGGCGCTGTGAGGCTGGGAGGCTCCGCCTGCTCTGGATGTTGTTTCGAACGTAACCAAACAGAGAGGAGTGTGGAAATGTGACAAGCTCCACTTGAGTGTATTTGTTGCATTTAAACTTGTTAAACGGAAGGCGATATTGTTCAGGGTCAATCGACGCACATAAGGCAGGTAAAGAAATATCAGACGTAAAGTCATGTCCTGATTTTGTTTTGAATTTAACTTCATTTCCAGTTGTGCTGACTGTCCAACAGCCTGTCAGTTTGACCGTGAGTTCTGTTCTTTGATGTAAACTTAGGCCTGTTGTTTGAAATGATTACCATATGTTTTATTTAAAATCAGGCAGTACAAGTAGCCTACGATACTTGAGACACTCATACGTGTGGTAGAAGTTTAGCAGGTTATCAAAGTTTACGCAAAATGATGAAGTCTATTATTGCTTGTTAAACAGGCCATATTTTAATAACAATTCTAATCAATTAAATTGATTTGAAGACCAATTGTCAATTTTCTCTGACAGTGTTGAATTGTAATTTTCAATACCTGAAACAAAAATATCACAACAGTTATCCACTCAAAGGGTTTCACTGCCTGCACGTAGTGTGCTCTGACTATAACTCATGACCACACGCAGCAACTACAAGAGCAAACAGCAACAGTTTCAATCTAACAAGCCGTTTCTAACATTATTTGCTGCACAGTGTATAGAAGAAGTCTTGAGACTCTAAGATACCTTGAAATATTTGGTAGTTTAATCTTAAACATACTTAATTAATGTTTGTACAACATGAGCTCTAAAATACTTGATAAAACAGTTGTAAGTATAAGCAGTTTGTTTTCAGATGATTACACCCAGTTTTTATTTACGATTTCACGGCATATAAACTTTTTATTTAGGATTGGGGTAGTAAAGTCGTTTGGATACGTTAACATTAGATCCCATTAATGCAAGACAACATTGTGAAACACAAAATTAGTTAAATATAGATATGTTAGATTAGATGTTTGGTTTGCTTTATTGTTGCACTTACTGTTTGTATCGTATAAGGCATTGTTTGCCCATTAAGGGTGACAGAACACGTGAAAAGATGGATGACATAAGACAGACCGAGACCTAATAAACCGTAGTTCCACAATAGGCATTGAAACCGCTGAAGAAGCCCCTGCATCCGTCAGTTTTATGTCATTTATTCCATTGGAAAGTGAAATGAATTTGCTGTTAATCACACCTGGGATGTTTCCATTACAACGTACTGCCAATCCCACCTGTGGATACTGTATCACACCAAGCCTGTGCGCTGAGCGCTTCTGTTTTCCTTCATCAGGGGGGTCGGTTTCGTGGTCTGACTGTGGGCTTTCCTCCTCTCCCCCAGCGCTCCTCAGCCAGACGCTCCTTCGGACGCTCCAAACGTCTCAGCCTGGCCCGCTCTCTGGATGACCTGGAGGTAGGAAAATATGCACACACACACACACACACACACAGAGTGAGTAGACCAGAAAAAGGAAAGATTATGATCTTAAATTTTATCAGCTGTATAACAATCAATGAAACAGTTTTCTCTGTGGGTTAATCTTAAGGTCTGTAGACATGGGAAGTGACAAAAAGGACACAAAGCGATTTGATAGTATTTTTACGATTACGTAGAGTGAGGAAGTGAAAGGTTCCTCTCTCTTCTGGGTTAAGATCCAGTGCCTTTTTTTGCTCTGCCTTCTGAAACGAGTCCCTTATCTCAGTAATAAGATCTTCACATGCTGGTTATTCACAGTATTTCACAAGTGCTACACTGTAATTAGCAGATAGATGAATAATATTTAAGCAAATGTACATAATTTGTTGTCATGCTGTAAAGTGAATTCTGTATCCATGTATGTTTGTACGTACTGTATGTATGTATTTATAACTGAAACATTTTGGACTCTTGTTCTGTCCAAATCGGTCCTAGCAGAGAGATTTTGTTTTCGTTTTTATTGCAATGTATACAGAAGCGCTGCTGCTTGTCAAACTTGCTTTGTAAAGCATTTTTCTAATAAAACTTGGAAAAACTATTGAGACAATTTTTTCTCGACCTTGCATAGTGGACAAAACATGTCTTTTTGTGATCAATCTATATATATATATATATATATATATATAAATGCTGAAGTGATGATACACCAACCATTAGGTGGTGCAAGAGGGCAAGCAACTGATATTCAAATTCATGCTCAACACATTCTAAAAACTAAAGCAAAAATGAATACGATGCTTGCTGCTAATACAGGTCAACCTCTAGAAAAAATAGAGCAAGATGTAGAGAGAGATTATTATATGAGTGCAACAGAAGCTTTAGAGTACGGAATTATTGATAAAGTTGTAGAAAAATTGTAGTCAAAATTAACTATAGAAAGAGGTGACAACGTATGGCTAGTAAGTTTGATAATAATCACGACCTAAGCTGTTCTTTTTGTGGGAAAAGTCAAGATCAAGTAAGAAGGTTAATTGCAGGTCCAAACGTATATATTTGTGATGATTGTATAAATTTATGTGTTGAAATTATGGAAGAAGGTTTCGGTGATATTGATGGATTAGATGACATTGAAAACATTCCAACACCAAAACAAATTAAAGTTCATTTAGATGATTATGTTATTGGTCAACAAGATGCAAAGAGAGCGTTAGCAGTTGCAGTTTATAATCATTATAAACGTATTAAAGTTGGTGGTATTAAAGAAGGCGATGTGGATATACAAAAAAGTAATATCTTGTTGATTGGGCCTACAGGTTCAGGAAAAACTTTGCTTGCACAAACATTGGCGAAAATGTTAAATGTGCCTTTTGCAATAGCAGATGCAACAACACTTACAGAAGCAGGTTATGTTGGTGAGGATGTTGAAAATATATTACTAAAATTAGTTCAAGCCTCTAATTATGATATAGAAAAAGCACAGGTTGGAATTATCTATATTGATGAGATAGACAAAATTACAAGAAAATCTGAAAATCCATCAATCACAAGAGATGTTAGTGGTGAAGGGGTGCAACAAGCACTTTTAAAGATATTAGAAGGAACAGTTGCATCAGTTCCGCCACAAGGTGGAAGAAAACATCCGCATCAAGAATTTTTGCAAATAGATACAACTAACATTTTATTTATTTGTGGTGGTGCATTTGATGGAATTGATAAAATTATCGAAAAACGTACTGGAAACAAAAGTATGGGATTTGGTGCTAATGTTATCAGTAAAAAAGAAAAAAGTATCGGAACTTTGCTTAAAGATTTAGAACCTCAAGATTTATTAAAATTTGGGTTAATTCCAGAGTTTGTAGGACGTGTTCCAGTAACAGTATCTCTTGAAAATTTAGATGAAGAAGCTTTGGTACAAATATTAACTAAACCAAAAAATGCTATTGCTAAACAATATGCAAAATTGTTTGAAATGGATGGAGTAGGTTTAGAATTTACTGATGAGGCATTAAGCAAAGTTGCTAAATTAGCTATCGAACGCCAAACGGGTGCTAGAGGTCTACGTGCTATATTAGAGAGTGTTATGGTTGATATTATGTATGAAATGCCATCAGTTTCTGATAAGCTAGACAAGGTGATTATATCAGGTGAAACTCTTGATGGTGGAGAAGCAGAAATGGTTTATAACCAAAATCAAAAGCTTTCTAAAAGAAAAAATAATCCAGAATCAGCATAGAGAAAATATCGCAAATTATAAATTAGTTTGCGATATTTTTTTGTGGAAAAATATAAAAGGAAAAATATAAAAGGTTGGTATAAAGTTGGAAAATCTAGTCAATAATCTAACAGAATAGATTAGGAGGGGTTTTAATGGAGACAGCAATGGAAATTTCAACGATTACCAATAATTTAGATGTAGTGTCTAATATGATATGGGTACAGGTATTTTTAATTATTATGATTGGACTATTTGTTTTTATGAGTCAAAAAAGTAATCGAGTAATAAAAATAGATACACATGATGGTGAAGATGAAAAATATGAACAGATACAAAAGATGCGAAAAATAAGTTTGGCACAACCACTAGCAGAAAAAATGCGACCAAAATCTGAGGAAGACATTATAGGTCAAGAAGACGGATTATTAGCATTAAAGATAGCTCTTTGTGCAAAAAATCCACAACATATAATTATATATGGTAGCCCAGGGGTAGGAAAAACGGCTGCAGCTAGAGTTGCACTTGAGATGGCAAAAGCTCAAAAAAATTCAAGTTTTTATAAAGATGCACCGTTCATAGAAATAGATGCAACTACATTAAAATCAGATGATAGAAATGTGGCAGATCCACTGATAGGTTCGGTACATGATCCTATATATCAAGGGGCAGGGGTGTACGGAAATGCAGGTATACCACAGCCTAAATTTGGGGCAGTTTCAAAAGCACATGGGGGTGTTTTGTTTATTGATGAAATAGGCGAGCTTAAATCAGTGCAAATGAATAAACTTTTAAAAGTATTAGAAGACAGAAAAGTTTATTTTGAAAGTGGATATTATTCAAAAAATTCATCACATATACCAAAACATATACATGATATATTTCAAAATGGTTTACCAGCTGATTTTAGATTGATAGGCGCAACGACTAGAAGTAGAGATGATATCCCACCAGCGTTAAGATCTAGATGTGTTGAAATATCGTTTAAAGATTTAACTAAAGCTCACATACGCCAAATAGTAGACAGGGCAGTAACAAAAGAGCTGATTGTTGCAAATGATAATATTATAGATATGATTTCTAAATATTCTAAAAATGGGCGAGATGCCATGACTATAACCGAAATGGCTATAAATAAATTGCATTTAGATAACAAAGTAGAGATTACAGATAAAGATATTGAGTGGGTAGTAAAATCAGGTGGATATACATCAATTAAACAAAAAGTGGTAGATAATAAAAAACATATTGGAAAAGTAAATGGACTTGCTGTATCTGGATATGGTAATCAAGGAGAAGTGCTTGATATTCAATGTGTAGTAAAAAAAGCATCAAAACAAACAAGCCAATTTAAAGTAACGGGTCTAATAGAAGAAGAAGAACTAAACAGTAGATCGGGCAAGAGCCGCCGAAAAAGTATGGCACAAACTTCGGTAGATAACATTATATCATTGTTAAGATTAATGTATAATATATCTCTTGATGATTATTATGTGCATGTCAATTTTCCAGGTGGGACACCAGTTGATGGACCGTCGGCAGGTGTAGCAATGTTTTGTTGTATATATTCAGCACTATTTAATGAGCCTATAAGTTCTGAAATAGCAATAACAGGTGAAATTACTATACATGGCGAAGTGTTTCCTGTGGGTGGTGTAACTGAAAAAATTATAGCGGCAAAAGAAGCAGGTGTAAAAAAAGTATATATTCCAAGTGAAAACATGCAACAGACATATTTAGATTATGACATAGAAGTTATACCTATTAGTAAAGTTGAGGATATAGTGGAGGCTATTTGGGATGCACCGATAATTAAGAAAGCAACACAAATATTGCATGCTTAATAGTTTTTTTTGATTTTTTATTAAAAAGTGTTTGAAAATTTGTTATAATAGGGGTATATATTATATAGAAGGAGAAATACAGAGATGATAAATACAATAATACCCCTAATTCCTCTAAAAAAAGCACAAATATTACCTGGAATTGTAATACAACTAGAGATATCCGATCAAACAATTATGTTAGCACTTAGAAAGGCATTAGCAACTAGAATGCCAGTATTTTTAGCAACTCTAAAAGGTGAACAAATAGAAAATTCATTTATAGAAGATTTCTATGAGATTGGAATTACAGCTAAAATTCAAAGGTTGGTAAACTCAAATTCAGGTAGTTTAAAAGTTGTACTTGAAGGGATTGATAGAGCGAAATTAGTATTGATAGATACACATGATGAAGGATATACAATTTGTAAAGTTGATAAATTAACTACACAAATTAGTGATATAGATAAAGGTGAAGCGAATTTTAGAATTTTATTAGGATTACTTGCCGAGTATATAAAGTTAGAACCACCAAAATCAGCAGATTCTTTAAAAAGTATTCATACATTGACGGATAGAGAAAAAATTATAGATCTAATAGTAGCAAATTGCATTAATAAATCTACTGTCAAACAAAATATTATACAAGAACAAAATTTGCTTGCTAGAATGGAAATATGTATCGAATATCTAACTAACGAATTAAGAATACTTAAACTTATACTGGATATAAATGCTAAAGTAAATAAGAGTTTGGGAGATTTTCAAAAGGAAATATATTTAAGGGAACAACTAAAGATAATACACAGTGAGTTAGGGGAAAACTCATCAGTTGATGCAGATATTTTAGACTATAAAAATAAACTGGATAAGCTAGAATTACCTCAAGAAGTAAAAGAAAAATTAAATAAAGAGATAAGCAATCTCAAAAGAATTCCTATTAGTTCGCCAGAGAGCCATACAACTAGAGCGTACATAGAAAACATCTTAGACGTACCATGGGGAATTATGACTTTAGAAAATTTAGATATCAGAAAATCAGCAAAAATATTAGAAGATGAACATTATGGATTAAGCAAAGTTAAAGAAAGAATACTTGAATATCTTGCAGTAAAACAACTTAGCGATAAAACGGAAGTGCCTATAATATGTCTAGTAGGGCCTCCTGGAGTAGGGAAAACATCTATTGCTAAATCTATTGCTCAAGCAACAGGTAGAAATTATGTGAATATTGCATTGGGTGGTGTAAAAGATGAGGCAGATATTCGAGGACACCGTAAAACGTATGTGTCTGCTATGCCAGGGAGAATTATACAAGGATTAAAACAAGCAAAATCTCTCAATCCCTTGATATTATTAGATGAAATTGATAAAATGGGAGTAGGGTTTAAGGGAGATCCGAGTGCGGCATTATTAGAAGTATTAGATAATAACCAAAATAGAGCTTTTAGAGATCATTATTTAGAACTAAATTTGTCGCTAGAAAGAGTAATGTTTATTGCTACGGCTAACTCAGTATCAGAAATACCAAAACCATTAATTGATAGATTAGAGGTAATAGAAGTTGGTAGTTATACTCAACCAGAAAAAGTAAACATAGCTAAAAATCACTTGATACCAAAACAAATTGTTATAAATGGACTAACAAAAGCTCAATGTAGAATTGGTGATAAGGGACTAAAATATATAGTAGAACATTACACTAAAGAAGCAGGGGTTAGAGAATTAGAAAGAATAATTGCAAGTATATGTAGAAAAGTAGCTAGGGAAATAGTTGAACATGAAAAAGAATATGTTACTTTGACTATAAAAAAGATAAATAGTTATATAGGACAACCTAAGTTTAATTACCTTAAAAAGGAAGATAGCCCTAAAATTGGAGTTGTTAGAGGTCTTGCTTGGACATCGGTTGGAGGAGATACATTAACGATTGAAGTAAATGTGACGGCGGGTGATGGCAAAATTCAGCTTACAGGAAATGCGGGTGATGTAATGAAAGAATCGGCCAATGTAGCTTTAAGTTATATCAAATCTCAACAAAGTCAACTAGGTATAGAGGCACAATTATTTAAAGAATCGGATATACACATACACATTCCAGCAGGTGCTGTCCCAAAAGATGGCCCATCAGCTGGAATAACTATGGCAACAGCTATAATTTCGGCATATACAAATCAAAAAGTTAATAATAATATTGCAATGACTGGCGAAGTAACTATACGTGGGCGAGTATTAGCAATTGGGGGGCTTAGAGAAAAAATCTTGTCTGCAAAAAGAGTAGGCATACAAACAATTATAGTACCAAAAGAAAATGAACGCCATATTGAAGAACTACAACAAGAACTAAATATAGTAGATGGTATAGATATTGAATATGCTCAAACTATGAACGATGTTTTGAAATATGCGTTTGTAAAATAAGGAAGTGAAAAAATGAATGTTACAAAAGCAGAACTAATAATAACAGCAGGCAATCAATCACAATTTCCAACAACTGAGGTGCCTGAGATTGCATTTGCAGGTAAATCTAATGTTGGTAAATCATCACTGATTAATAGTTTGATTAATCGAAAAGCTTTAGCAAGAACAAGTTCCCAACCAGGAAAAACTCAAACGATAAATTTCTATAACATACAAGACACTTATAATTTTGTGGACTTACCAGGGTATGGCTATGCCAGAGTGTCTAAGACGCAGCGTGAGAGTTGGGGAAAACTGATAGAAGGGTATCTTTCAACAAGGGAAGTATTAAAGCATATTGTGTTACTTGTAGATATAAGACATGAGCCAAGTGAAAATGATAAAATGATGTATGATTGGATATCTCATTATCATCAAAACGTAGTTGTAGTAGCAACCAAAATGGATAAGCTTAAACGTAGCCAAGTACAAAAGCATGTTGCGATAATCAAAAAGGGATTACAATTAAAAGAAGGAGATATAGTAATTCCTTTTTCGGCAACAACAAAACAAGGGAAAGATGAGATTTGGAATGTTTTAGATTAATTTGGAGGGATAAATATGCAGATAAAAGATGATTTATATATAACATCAGGTAGTATAGATTTAAGTCAGCTACAATATGATAATATAGATACTAGCAAAGCAAATATAGAAGAAATCATAACTTCTAATACTATAGCGTCTAATAAGGAAGAAATGGGTCAAACTAAACATTATATAAAAGTAACAGGAACGCCAACAAAAACGACGTCTAGGGTTAGTAAGCCTTATATAAATACTGAAATTAGACAAATTTTTAGTTCATATGCACCGAGGGCAGATTTAGCAGAAGTGGATAAAACTGAAAGTGAGTTTATGGCTGTTGATCAGAAAGAAGTTGAACGTTCGGTACTGCAACAAGAGAATGAAGTACAAGAGGTGCTGTCCGATAAACCAGATAACGATTTGCCAGAGATGCAAGCTAGTGAGCAGGATAGTGACTTACTAATTGCTGAAGATGTGCCATCAAAAGATGTAAGCAAAACAGCTAGACGAGAAGAAGTTAATCAACAACTAGATACTTTAGTAGAATTTATGAAGAAAAATACAAATAAGACCCAAATAGATGACACGCCAATTCAAAGTATAAAAGTTGATACTGACCCAGAGCCGATCCCGCCATCGGCACAAGGGAAACCTATTGGAAAAAGAGTAAAAAAAGATGTGGTAGATACAAATGGATATGTTGTAGTAAAAAAAGGTGAATATGTTGATAAAGATATATTGCTTGAAGCAAAAGAAAAAGGTTGTCTGACAACGTTAATTATTAATTCTTTTGGTTGATATAATAGGGTATGCCATTGGCTGCCCTAAACCCCTAAAAGAAAAAATAAAAAAACTTTTGGAAAACTGTTGACATATATCAAGCCATATGGTATTATATATCTTGTCGAAAGGCAAAGCAACAAAAGCAAATGCGCGAATGGCTCAGTGGTAGAGCATCTCCTTGCCAAGGAGAGGGTCGCGGGTTCGACTCCCGTTTCGCGCTCTTATCGGGGTGTGGCTCAGTTTGGCTAGAGTGCCTGATTTGGGTTCAGGAGGTCGCAGGTTCGAGTCCTGTCACCCCGATTATAAAAAAACTCTTAGTGATTTATTTCACTAAGAGTTTTTTACTTGTCATAAAATATAAAAAAGCTTGTACATAAAAATTATATATATTATAATTATAAATAAAACTATATCAATTTTGGAGGAGTTATAATGGAATCAAATTTAATTACAAGCCGTAGAAGTGTACGTCGTTATAAAGATGAAGTTGTATCAAAAGAAGTTGTTACTCAAGTTATAGAACAAGTACGTTTTGCACCATCTTGGGGGAACACTCAAGTTGCTAGATATACAATTGTAACTGATGAAACAGTTATTGCAAAACTTGCTGACAACTGTGTTAAAGGATTTGTATATAATGTGAAAATGTTGCAAAAAGCAAAAAATGTATGTGTGTTAAGTTATGTACAAGGCAAGAGTGGCGTATTTGATGGTGAGAAGGCTAAACTAATGGGGCTAGATGAGGCAGGTTATGTGACGGATAAAGGTGCAGAGTGGGAGATATTTGATGCGGGTATCGCTTGCCAAACATTTTGTCTTGCAGCACATGAAGTTGGATTAGGCTCTTGTGTTATGGGTGTTATTGAGGCACAAAATATTGCAGAAGCTATTGATTTGCCAGAAGGTGAAACTGTTGCAGCACTTATTACGTTTGGTTATCCAGCTGAAGAACCAAAAACGCCACGTCGTTTATCAGCTGAAGAAATATCTAGATTTATATAAAAAATGGGGGCATTGCCCCCTATGTCATCAATCGTAATATATTGCTATATAGTTCCGAAGAATTTTCTTTCCATTTGTTGCACATAAGTATAGCTTGTTGTTTGGTCGTAACATTAATATTTAATTCCATTAAAGGTGTATTATTTTCGACTAATTTGCAATTTACAATAAACTCATGTTCTCGGTTGGGAATATATTGTGCTGTCACATCAAGTTGATTGCGTATTTCACGCCAATTTTCATTAATAAATTCATCTATTTCTGCACGAATTGTATATGGAATTCTAGATGAAAAAAAGTCTAATGTCTGTCGTCCCGTTTCTGATATCTCAAAGTAAGATGAGTTATTTTCTTTTTTTGTTTTTACTAATTTGGATTCTTCTAGCTGATTTAAATATTGCTGAGTTGAAAAATAATTTGCATATCCCTTTTCTAACACGATTTGTGTAATTTGAGACAGTGTTAATGGCAGTTTTATTTCAGCAAGTAAATAAAGTACAATAAGTTTATTTATTGTAAAATCATCATTATCATTATAAATCATGAAATCCTCCTCGCCTTGTTTAGTCATGAAATCCTCCTTATTATACTAATAAATATATTGTATATCAAAATTTAGATAAACTCAATATTTGTTTTTGTTACCTTGAATGATATTGTATTCTTCAAAATATTTTGAAAAACTGTTTAAAACATTTCGTTTATTGAGTGTCCATACAGGTGCAATTAAGTGTTGTTTATCGCCATCACCTGTTATGCGATGGATAACAAAGTTAGATGGCAGTATTTCTAGGATATTTCCTACAATTGATATATATTCGGTTTGTGTTAACAATGGAAATGGATTACGAATATATATTTGTCCAAGTGGAGCATTATCTAAAACATGTAACATGTGGATTTTTACACCTTGTAGTGGTAATGAAGCAACATATTTTGCGGTTTCAAGCATATGTTCTCTTGTTTCATTTGGCAAGCCTAATATTATATGTGCCACTGTTTCGACATTAACAGCATGCAGGTCGCTCACTGCGTTACTAAAACAATGGGTGTCATGGCAACGATTGATAAAGCTTATGCTATCAGTATGAATTGTTTGTAAGCCAAGTTCAACCCAAACATGAGTGCGAGTAGCAAGTTCGCCAAGATAATTTATAATTTCAGGTGTTAGACAATCAGCACGAGTGCCAATAGCAATACCAATAATTCCTTTATATTGTAATGCAGTTTCAAATTTATCTATAAGTTCGCTTAGTGGTGCATATGTGTTTGAATATGACTGGAAATAGGCTATATATTTAGTTATATGACCCCATTTTGCAGATAGCATATCAATTTGTGATTGAATTTGTTGATGTATCGAGTGTGTACGGTTGCCAGAAAAGTCTCCGCTACCTCGACTACTACAAAATATACAACCACCCACCCCAACAGTGCCATCACGATTTGGACAATCAAATCCACCATCAATACTAAGTTTCATCACTTTTTCGCCATGCCTATCCCGTAAAAATTGATTTAGTGTGTAATATCTTTGCATAGTTTTCTCCTTAAATTATATATGTAATTATACAAGATTTTCCGAGATATTCAAGGTGGAATTTTAAAATAAGGGATTGTATAAACAACAATCCCTCCTAGTAGTATATTAATTATTATCCATTAACTAATGTGGATTCTTCTTTATGCAATCTAATTTCTTCACAGGTATTAAGTACATGTTCCCATTGCTCATTGTTGGACAAAGTGCGAGCCACGCCGACAAAGTCGTCACGAAGTTTTTGTGTGAAATCTTTTTTTATTTGCGATGATGCTTCTTCAGAAGTTGCACTAGCAATAGCCCCCAAAAATTCTGATGCACGCTCGGAATTAACGAACGGTAGATAAGGTTGAAGTACATCAAGTCTTTTGTTAAGTTCTTCAAGTTGCTTTTTGAAAGGGTTGTTTTCGACACTTTCAACATATGCAAAAAAAGCATCTTGACTTATAAAACGAATATTTTTTATTGCCGAAAAGTCAAAGTTGCCCAATATATCTTTAAATTCAAATAGAGTTGTTCGTAAATCACGTTGTGTTAATAATGTTGCCATTTTTTGCCCCCCTTAATCACTACTTAACTAAAATCCTTATATAGTTATTGTATCCAAAATTAAAAAAAATACGATTGAAAAATTTGTTTATTGACTTTAATACGTAACCTTAAAGTAAGAATGTTGCAAAAATGATACAGATATGTTATAATTTTGTAAAGAATGTTGCCTGTATATTACTTGACATATGTATAATTGTAATATTGGAAAGGCTACATACGTAACATTTTAAGAAAGTAATGTATATCCCAAAAAAGTACGATATAACTATTAAGAAAGCTTTAACTACAGAACTTTAATAGGGACTTTAACTTATAGGTTAGGATATCCCCTTCAAATAGATAGAAAAACAAAAAAATATAAAGGAGAGATTATATATGAGTAAAAATTTATTACGTAAATTGGCGTTAGCTCTATCGGTTGTTACTTTAACTGCTAATGTTACACCTACATATGCAGTTGAATTCGTCAACGGCAATACACCAATGGTAATATCAGAATCAAATACAGTTGAATTGGCGCAGGCATCAACTAGATTAGCAGGAGTTGTTTTAACAGATAAAGTATTAAGTATTGGTTTTATTAGTAAAAATGATGTAACTTCTTATAGTTATGATGGAGAAAAAAGTTGGATTTCTAATAATGTAGCTCAATTTCAAATTGACTTGACTAATTTTGTTCCTGAAATAAGAAATGGGGTAGAGGTAGGGGTACTTAACTACCGTAATAGTGATAATGAGGAATTTGTATTAGAATTTGTTATGCCAAACCAAAACTTATCAGGAAAAACCATTGCAATACCAAATGGGGATAATGCAACAACTATATACAGGGACGGAGTTGCAGCAACTTATGGAACAGGTAAAGTTGAGTATTACTTACCTTTAGGATTATTAATAGGTCTGGACAAAGAAAATATATCAACTATCACTTATGAAGAAGGAATTACAGGTGGTACAGCAGATTCAAACTTTTATTATGCTCGTTGTGATGGAGATTCAATTTGGAGTGATGAAATACCAACACTTTATGTAGAGAATGTGGAGTTTCCATCATCATTTGTAACAATGGGAACATATTTTCTTAATGGTCTTTCGATATTAAATCCTATAAACATAACTGGTCATCTTGATAATGGAGATAAATTACTATTTAATGCTAGGGCACTTGCAGGGGTTAAATTTGAAGATCTTACGATAGATGCCACAAAAATTGGATATGCAATAGCATCAGCTGCCGATAGTGCACTTTTTTCAACTACACTTGACAGTAATAAAATAACTGTAATAGGTGATAGTATTGATTCAAAACTATTTGCAAATATGAACTTTGATAAATTAGTTGTTGGGAATGATGTAACAACTATTTCAAATGCATTTACAAATTCTAATTTTAATGAAGTAACTTTAGGCGAGAGTATATCAAATATTACAAATTCTTTTAACTACTTTGTAATAGGTAGCGAAGCTCCAGCAACTATTACATTATTGGCAGATGATACAAGTATTTCAAATAGTTTTGTATATTTTACTACAGATACTTCAAAAGTAAAAGTAACTAATCTTAGTGGAACATTTGCAAACTATATGAGAAGTGAGTTTTATATTATTGAAGAATATTCTGATGCACCTCCAACTATCAGTATTAGTTCAGTATATAATGATAAAACAAACACAGTGACAATTTCATGGATTGGTGCTGATAATGAAACAGAAACTACAGATTTATTATATTCGTTTGACCAAATTACATGGTTTACGGATACTACGCTTGAGGTGTCTGAAAATGGTGATTACACAGTTTATGTTAAAGATAGTGCGGGTCAGGTTAGATCTGAAACTATAACTGTTGATCAAATTATAACACCAACAATTTCTATTTTAGATGAAAACGGGGAAAAAATCACTGAACAACTTGAACTTAAACTTGCAAATGAACTTCAACTTGAGGCACAAATTCGCCTTGGAAGTGATGAGTTTGATAATTCAGTTGGTCGTTACACTTTAACATGGTCTAGTTCGGACGAAGATGTTGCGACAGTTGATGAAAACGGTCTTGTTACACCAGTATCACATAGTACACCAGGAACTGTGTTTATTACTGTGCAAATTGATGGAACAGATATTTATGCAACGATTGAAATTCTTATTCCAAGTGGTCTTGCAACAAGCTTTGAACTTATACAAACTGATCCTCTAACTGAAATTGAAGTTGGTGGACGTTATGCAATTAGTGATTATGTTGATTGGCTTATCACGCCAGAAGAAGCGATTGACACTGTAATTGATTGGGAGTCGCTTGATACAAGTATAGCTGTTATTGATAATCAAGATATTATTATAAATGGTGCAGGAAGCTTCTATCTTAAAGGAACTATTCCAGAAGATAGAACAGAATTTGGATATTCTGCATTTACAGACAGCGTACAGTTGAATGCAGTTATTTCGGTTGTTGGCGTTGAGCTTTCACGTCATTCAGTTGTTATGAATGTTGATGATACGCTTGATATTGGGGATAGTGCGTTTAAAGATATTTATTATACAATTACACCAAGCAATGCTACAAACCAAAAAG
>LNZQ01000021.1 GCA_002007315.1 Epulopiscium sp. Nele67-Bin004 | reverse complement strand
TCAAAACCAAGACTCAGTTCCATTAATTGTAAAGATATTGTCTTTAAAATTTAGTCTGACATATTTTTTCGTTGAAAATTTAGGATGAATTATAAAGTGCTTGTTCTGGCTTTAAACAAAAAAGAAGTAGGACACAAGTCCCTCACACCCCCCCCTTTTTCCACAAATTTTTTTGTCTTGTAAGAGACGCGTGTGAATGACCTTATCTCTGTGTGTGTGTGTGTTTGCATTTGTGTGTTGTGTACTGGCGTGCAGAGGTTTCATCCAGGGGTATTTGTTGGGAAAGTTTCGCCAGTTGCCCATACCTCACCAAAATTTGCAGTGTATCCTGCTGACGTTGAAAAGAAATTGCCACTAATAACGTTGCCACCATACATAAGAACCATACCTTCAGTAGCTTTCGCAGCTTCGTATGCAATGTCATCAGCCGCAACACGGTTATACACTTGGCTTGACGTTGTATCATCAACATGTGCCCCATATGATACAAATTTTGACGTTTGCCCAGTAACAATAGCATAACTTCTAGCAGCGACCGCCTGCACTTTACACGCCTCAAGCCCATAGCTAGTTGGCATTTCACTTGGAATAACCGCTGCAATATAGCTTGTCATATCAACAACATTTATAACTGTATATCCGTTTTCTTCTTTATATATTTCCAAAGTTCCAACGTAAGTCGGGTTCATTTGGCTACGTGTTATAGAATTTATCGTAAATGAACCGACATTTCTAAGTTCCACTTTTTCGCCAACTTTCCACTCAAAATTTTCACTGTCCCAAGTTTCACCAGCTGAAATTTCAAACACTTCCCCATTGTATACTATTTCATTGTCGATTAGTGGCACAAAATTAACCGTTGTATGTGTGTAATCAGTAAGTCCATCTTCTGTTATAACGACCCTAATATCGTCAATTTGTGGTTTACTTATAACTTTAAGTGAAGTTACAGCTCCATTATCTATTGTATATTCAACTCTAGTTCCAGATGGAATTTGACTAATGCTTGTATACACCGAGTCATATATCGTTACATTATTATAGGGGTATGAACCTACCCCTATAAATTCTACATATTCATTAGTTGTTCTAAGCAAAATATCTCCCACTTCAGACATATATTGCACAAGGTCTAATATTGTACCTTTTTCCACACGTAAATCTACTTGAGAGCCTTCATGTGCTTTTGTCAAAAAATTATGTTGGTATTCAACTTCTTTCTCACCAACTCGCACGATAGCTGTATCATCTCCAACTGCAACTATGTACCCACTTATTGTGCTTTGTGAACTTATAGTTTGTACAATTCCTAATATGTCATCACCAGCTACTGCAACTTCAAGTGTATAATCTTGCAGCGGGTCAAGTATAAGCCCTTGAAAGTTTAATACCCCGATATCAGTTAAAACAGTCAATGGCAATAAGCCCGTTGTGTATGCAGGCGTTTTTATTATACTTAAAGTTGTAATTTGCATAGTATCGTTACCAACCATTTGTAAGGCATTGTTGTATAAACTTAAAAATTGCTCAAATGATACAGTGTCGCTTGTCCCAAAATTGTTGATAACATAACCTTCGCCTAATATATCTATTATTATTTGTGTAGCAGTTTCAGACGATATAGTATTGTTTGCTCCATCAACTGATAGGTAACCAAATCTAGTATCTGTTTCTAGTGCTCGATAATATTTGCTATACCAGTCGTCTCCCGATATCTCTTGCATTGTTTCAGGCTCATATAATGTGCAAGCTAAAATTTTCGCCACGTTTGCTTCCATAAGTGGCATCGAATACGTTGCTGTTTGCTGCTGTTGCTCGTTATTTCCTGTCAAATTCTCAATCCAAGTCGCTACTACAGTGTCATTCGTAAGTTTTTGTGCAAATTCTGTTACTTCGTCTGGTTTAAAATAGTATATTATTACTACTACTAGCAATGTAAATGCAAACATATTAGTTTTTTTGGTTGTTGGTGGTTCGTATCTGCGTGATGGCATTCTTGATGGTCGCCTTGAACGGCTGCTTCGTCGTTGTACATTATCTCTCATATTATCCTCCTTCAATTTTAGTCATAGCTTGTACATTATATGCAATGAATAAAAATTTAATTACTAAATTGACAACATTACTCTATTGTATTATAATAAAATTTGTATACAAAATACTAAATACTAAGTACGTAGGGGGTAATGTTTATGATAATCGTAACAACAGAAACTGTACCAGGGAAAGCAATTGCAGAAGTAAAAGGATTAGTTCGTGGTATAACAGTACAAGAAAAACAAACGGGTACATTTGGCTCACTATTAGGTGGCGAAATGGATAGCTACAATGAAATGCTTGATGCAGCCGTAAAAATTGCTATTGGTAGAATGGTTGAAGATGCAAAACGTCAAGGAGCAAACGCTATAATAGGAATGCAACTTATGTCATCTACAATTGTACATGGAGCAGCGGAAATGGTTGCTTATGGTACTGCTGTAGTCGTAAAATAATAATTGATACATTTAGGGCGAGATACACTTCGCCCATTTTTTATTTGATTTGTGTTGCTTCTTCTGATGGGTCATTCGTGCCCAGTTTGCCCCTAAATGCTCGGGCTAATATTGATTTTTTCATTAGGTCGATCTGCTCTAATAAGTTACATATGTCGTGTGCTTTTTGTTCGTTGGTTAGTAGCGTGTCAAGTATGCGAGCAATTTCGGCTTGTTCCTCAAAAATTGGAACTGTTAGTCTTATTTGACCTAATTCTTTTTGATTAATTTTAGGAAGTAAAGATCTTGAACCCGCTGTTGAAGCTTGTATAAGAAAATCATTAGATAACATATAATACCATAAAAATTTAGTATTCAATTCTGTTTCTATTGGATACATATCAGCACTGCATAGTCCTTCAAAATTAATAAGGACTACTTTTGATAAATAGGGTCTAATCTTTGAATATAGTATTTGCCCCTTATAAAATTTATGCTTACTACTAATTACCTTATCTTCTTTAATTGTTCTATATCCTAAAAGTTTTCCTGTTTTTTTCTCTATGTTATCTGGAGCTATATGCGGATAATCTAAATAGTCCAACGGATTTACTAAATTAGTTTTGATAGTTGCTATATCTTTAAACCTTTTATCCTCCCAACTGTCAAAACTAACCCCATTTTCCTCTCTCCATTTCGCCGTAAGTTCACCAGTAAACGCCTTATGCAAAATCGCAAACTTTCTATTTTCAAACGACTCTAACGCAGATAGTACAAGCTCTCTTGCTCGGTCAAGCTTGCTAAATAACGACTCAACTGTGTCAACTATGCGTTGTTGTTCAGCAACTGGTGGCAGTGGAAAAGGTATTTCTCTCATATTAGATTGTGTTAATTTTAGCCTAGTGCTTCCATTAACATATCCTCTATAATCAAAAATATTTAAATAGTGCATTAGATACATATTACCCACCTCTCCAAACTGAGATTTTAATATATGTGCATGGTTATTGACCCAAGCTTTTCCACTAATCATATATGCCTTATCTTTTAGATAGTCAAAAAATGGTGCTCCATCTTCCCCAACTAAAACTAATTGTTCATTTATTAGAAAGTCATCTATCCACCCTACTTGTCCCGTAGCCCCATAATATGGTATATCTCCCTCTCTATTTGAACGTTCTTTAGCATTTATAGGTTTACGATATTTATCCAGACATTCTACAACTCCACTTCCTAGTGTAGTCCAACTCCAATTACTCGGTATCTCATATAGCATAAATTTTCCTCCATAGCACTAGTTTTTACTAAAAGTGTATCATCACTTTACTAAACAAGCAATAACAATTATATTTGGAGCACAAAAAAAAGAAACACCTATAAGTAAGTGTTTCTTTTTTTATATCTCCCAAGATGCCGTCCCTGCAATTTTGACGCCCTAGCTGTGCTAGGTGGGTGACTCAGTCCGACTTATTGCCTTCCACTGCGCAAAGCGAATTAGCTTGTGGCCTGACATCAGTCTTCGCATATCCGTCTCCCTGCTGTAAGTTGTAGGTTCAAAATAACAGGTGGTCGTACACCACAGGTAGATATTTAATATATATCTATTATAACACGAACCTAGAAAAATTCAAGAGTTTTTTTAATTTTTTATTTTTTTGAGTCGAAAAAAGTCTTCTCGTTCTTTTTCTTCAAGTTGCTCTTGTATATGTTTTACTTGGTGTGTATATTTAGGAATTTGTATATGAGACAATGCATTTGTACGTTTTTTAGTTTTCTCTATCTCTTTTGCAAGTTTGAATATAGAATTTTCAAGCTCCGCTAATTCATATATTTGATATTTTGCTTCCCTAAATTTTAACACAGCTTTATCAAAGGCAGGATTAGTTTCATAAAAGCTGTAATGTGGCTCAATCTTATCTTCTGTATACTTTATTATCGGGATATCAATGCCGATTACGCTTTTTAATAACACATCAAATTCCTCATCGTTTGGGATACTATAAGAAATTTCCTCAACTTTTTGTATACCCATAGTTATGTTTGCAACTTGCAAAGCCGCATATGCATCAGCCATTGTTTCTCCAATGCTAGTTTGCATAGCTCTAACTTTATCAACAAGCGAAATCATTTCACGCATAAGCACATTGCGTTTTTTGTCTAATAGTTCATAACCTTTTTTCGACAACTCAAGAGATGATTTAGCCTTAATTAAATTTGACTTTGTAGGTGCAACTTGCATATCACACCTCTTTTCTATAATATTGATCTATTAATTCAACTGGCAATCTATCAAGTTCTGTCTTAGGTAATACTGATAAAACTTGCCACCCAATATCTAACGTTTCAGTTATCGTTCTATTTTCCGTTGTTCCTTGCGAAATAAACTTTTGTTCAAATTCTTTCCCAAATAATAAATATTTTTTATCCACGTCTGATAAGTCATCTTCCCCAACAATTTGTGCAAGTGACCTAATATCTTGCACATGCGAATATGCCGAGAACAATTGATTTGCAAGGTCAACATGGTCTTCTCTAGTGTATCCAACGCCAATCCCATCTTTCATAAGCCTTGATAGCGACGGCAATACAGCAATCGGAGGATAAACTTGCTTTTGGTTAAGCTCCCTACTTAATACAATTTGCCCCTCCGTAATAAACCCCGTAAGGTCAGGTATAGGGTGCGTTATATCATCATTTGGCATAGTTAATATCGGAATTAAAGTTATTGAACCTTTGCACGTTTTTAGTATTCCTGCACGCTCATAAATAGTTGATAAGTCACTATACAAATACCCTGGGTAACCTTTTCTTGATGGAATTTCCCCACGTATTGATGAAATTTCTCTAAGTGCCTCGGCGTAACTTGTCATATCAGTTATAATTACAAGCACATGCATATTTTTTTCAAACGCCAAATATTCTGCAGCCGTAAGTGCCGTACGTGGTGTTGATATACGCTCCACAATCGGGTCATCAGCAAGATTTAAATACATCGCAACATGGTCTAAAACTCCCGCTGCCTCAAAACTTTTTTTGAAGTAGTCCGCATCGTCATGCCTAACCCCCATCGCTCCAAATACCACTGCAAAATCTTCGTCCCCTTCAATTTTAGCTTGGTTGACAATTTGCACTGCAAGCTCATTATGTGACATTCCATTGCCCGAAAAAATAGGCAACTTTTGACCTCTAATCAGCGTCATAAGTGCATCTATAGCCGAAATTCCAGTTTGTATAAAGTTTTTTGGATATTGCCTTGCAACAGGATTTATTGGACGTCCATTTATATTTTGTTTGTTGTGAGATGATATATTCAATCCACCATCAATCGGTTTACCAACCCCATTAAACATTCTCCCCAATATGTCTAATCCAAGCGGAATTTCTAGCGGTTTTCCCATAAATTGTACAGCACAATTTTGAGTTGAAATTCCAGATGTTCCCTCAAACACCTGAATAACAACGCTATTATCTTCAAGTTTAATAACTTTACCAAATCTAGTTTCTTGTTGGTCAACAGTTATTTTTACAAACTCACCATACGCAACATTATCAACGTCCGACACCATAATTAATGGACCTTCAACTTTATCTAATTTCAAATATTCTCTAATCACAATTTCACCCCCCTAAACATATTTTTTTCTAAGTTCTTCATATTCAAATTCAATATCTTCTATCATATTATCAAGCAGCTCTAACTGCGAATTTGGCACTTCATATTTCATTTTCAATATATTTTGATAAACAGGCTCTTTTCTAATAGTTGATAACGGCACACCAACTTTTACACAACTTAACGCACTCTCATAAAATGCATCTAAAACTTTAATCATCTTATACTGCTTTTGCAAACTTACGTAAGTGTCCTCTTTGTGCAAAGCGTTTTGTTGCAAAAATCCTTTTTTTATTGCACGTGCAATTTCCAATATAAGCTGTTGGTCGTTTGGCAAAACGTCTTCACCTATAAGTTGCACTATTTCGTTAAGTTTTTCTTCTTCTTGCAACAACTTAACCATTTTACCACGTATAGTTAACATATCTGGGGCGACATTTTCTTTATACCATCGTTCCAACAAATTTACGTATCCACTATAACTTGTAAGATAATTTATCGCTGGATAATGTCTTGCATATGCAAGCTTTTTATCTAAAGCCAAAAATGCACTAACAAATCGCTTTGTATTTTCAGTTACTGGCTCCGAAAAATCTCCCCCTGGCGGAGATACAGCACCTATAATTGTAACTGATGCCTCTTTTCCACAAAGCGTTTTTACACACCCTGCTCGCTCATAAAATTGTGCAAGTCTTGACGGCAAATATGCAGGATAACCTTCTTCGGCTGGCATTTCCTCAAGTCGCCCTGATATTTCACGAAGTGCCTCTGCCCATCTTGAAGTTGAGTCTGCCATAATCGCAACATCATAACCCATATCTCTAAAATATTCTGCCATCGTAATTCCTGTATAAATACTTGCCTCACGTGCTGCAACTGGCATGTTTGACGTGTTTGCAATCAAAATAGTACGCTCCATAAGCGGGCGATTAGTTCGTGGGTCAATTAGAGCTGGAAATTCTTCAAGCACGTTCGTCATTTCGTTTCCACGTTCACCACACCCAATATAAACAATAATATCCGCATCGCTCCACTTTGCAAGTTGATGTTGAGTTACAGTTTTCCCCGTGCCAAATCCACCAGGTAACCCAACCGTTCCACCTTTTGCAACTGGAAAAAATGTGTCAATAACACGTTGCCCTGTTATAAGCGGTTTGTATATAGGAATTCTTTCCGTAACTGGTCTGCCTTTTCTAACTGGCCACTTTTGCACAAGTGTAAGATTATATTCTACTCCATTTGCAAGCTCAAGTGTCACTATCACATCATTAAGAGTATATTTGCCCGTTGGTTTTGCCAAAACAACTTTTCCTGATACGTTAGGTGGCACCATCAGTTTGTGCAAAATACTACTTGTTTCTTGAATAGTCGCATAAACTTGACCGCCTTGTAATTCTTCACCTGCTCTCACAACTACATTTACAGCCCATGTTTTTTCAGTGTCAAGCGACAATAAACCACACCCATCTGGGATAAAATCTTTAGATATATCGTCTAATTTTTGTAACGGACGTTGTATCCCATCAAAAATATTTCCCAACATTCCAGGTCCCAAACTTATAGATAGCGGTGCACCTGTTGAATGTATATGTTCACCAGCATAAAGCCCCTCTGTTTCTTCAAAAACTTGCACTGTTGCTTTGTCTTGCTCCAATATAACCACTTCGCCTATAAGTTGCTTTTTCCCAACTGTAACCATCTCATTAAGTTTGAACGACCCCATATTTTCACCTTTAACTACAGGTCCATTAACTAATGTAACTTTACCTTTACTCAAGAATCTCACACTCCCTTTGTAGGCGTTCTAATATTTGCTCATTAAATTCATCTGTTTTACTTACAATTTCACTATCTAACGATAAATCTATTTGCATATTATCTACTTTTAAAATTATGCCACCTAATCTTATTTTGTTTGTTCCTACAACTTGTATGTTTCCAAGACCTTCAGCCGACAAAAATTGTACTATTAACGTTTTATATCTTTTAGCGTCTGCTTCAGAAACATATATCTGTGCAGTTTGTTTACAATAATCCATAACTTTTCTAAGTTGCCTACGTAGCAGATGTTGATATGCTGTAGTTTCTGTATACGTCATAATTTTTGCATATAGCTCATCATAAATTTGCTCAATAAACTTTTCTTTTGCTTTCATTATATCTTGCTTAGATTTTATTTTAACTTTTGCTTGTATTTCCGAGATTTCAATATCAATGTTATTTTTACCTTCTTCGATATAGGCTATTGCTTTTTTATTAGCCTCTTGTAACGCAATCTCTTTTTTTTCTTCATATTCTCGTTGTATTTGTTGATATCTTTCTTCAACGTCTTTGTCTATATCTTGTTGCATAATTTTTGCGAACAAATCAAGCTTTTGCTCAATTGTAACCACGTCTACCACCTCATATTCTAATACCAACAGATTCCTTAATATACTTTGCAATATTGTCTTCTTCTCTAGTTGTGCCATGTCTATCAGGAATTTCTATAATCATTGGTATAGTTTTTCTAAACTTAAATTCTAAAATTTCATCTGGAGCAAGGTCAACTATTTTTTCAGTTAACATAAGTATGCCTATCGTATCGTCGGCAAATACTTCATTTATCGCCGACAATACATCTTCTTTTGTATGAACTACGACACCAGCTATTCCAACAAGGCTCATTCCAACCCAAGTATCTTTATTATCACTAATCAAAAAACTTCTCATAATATCACCCAAACAATATCAATATTGAAATAATCATACCATAAATTGCGATACCTTCCGCCATACCTACAAATATAAGCGTCTTTCCAAGTATCGATGGATCTTCTGATACTGCTCCGATTGCCGCTGATGCAACCGCCCCAACTGCTCTACCCGTACCAATAGTGGCAAGCCCTGTACTTAATGCTGCCGCCAAATATTTTAATCCTTCCCCAATCGAAATTTCTGCCACAACGGCTGCTGTTTCACCACTTGCCAAAATCGGATTGTCTATAAACATAAACGTAGCCATAGCAACTACCACAAGCACAAATGGCACAATTGAAGACAAAATTGCACTTCTTATATTTCCTTGTTTGTTTGTTTTTACTGCTCTAATCCCAAATTCAATAGTTATAGTAGCGATTACTGCTGCAATTATTGCTGTTAAAATTATCATATCTTAACCTCTTTCTTTAATTATTTATAAATTATTTTTCCCTAATACAATAGGGTCATAGGCATATCCTTCTCCCCCAAAAAACTTATCAAACATTTCATAATATTGAAGTCTTAAACATTGGATAAATACAACTAATCCTTCAAGTGAAAGTATGAGAATATTTCCGATTATTAGTATAATTATTTTTAGAAATATACTTGTAGTCATTTCAGACATAATTAAAAATGCCATAAACAATCCTGCATGGTTTAGAGCAAATGCGCCAACTCTAATAAACGAAATTGCATTACTAAGTGATGCAAGCACAGTTTCCAAACCTTCAAATCCACTTTCAACAAAGTACTCACTTGTATCTCCCTCAATTAACGGACGTTTTTTTAATATCAAGTTAGCTAGAGGCTGTTTTAGTATAATAATAATTAGTGATAATATTGCAGTGTTAACAAATACTATCGGAGATATATTTATTACTCCTGTTAATGCTACAACGCAAAAAATCAAGCTTGAATAAAATAAATAGCCAAACACTCCATGTTTTCCAAATAGTCCATGTTCTAAGTCACCTTTTCTAAAACTATTTATAATACCCAACAAATATGATATTGACAAAAACACAAAGCCCACTACAACACTTGCCATAAGAATAGGCATTATATTGTTTGTATCTAACGGCGAACCGCCTAAAACGCTAGGTAACCACGGCAACTGGTGTTGCTCTAACCCAAACAAACTACCGTAAAACACCCCAAATGCCATCGAAAATATTCCTAGTCTCACCAAAACGCCTTTTGCAATTTCATTTTTTATCAAAAGCCCTGCCAATAAATATATAAATCCTTGCCCGATATCACCAAACATTATCCCAAAGCTCAAACACAGTGTCAGAGCAAGAAACGGAGTTGGATCTATTTCGTTATACGCAGGTAATCCATACAATTTAACAATCATCTCAAACGGCTTAAACACAGCATGATTTTTTAGTAGCGTTGGAGGTTTTGCTTTACTTCCAAGTTCCGAGACATCTTTTTCTATAAATACATATTTTTCTGTAATCAACGAAATAACTCTTTCTAATGCGGCTTTATCTTTTTTTAGTACCCACCCTTTAATAATAAACACATGATTTCGATGATACACCTGTTCACGCAGTTTGATAGTTTCTTTTTCAAGTTCAATACGAGTAAATATTTGATTAATAATAATTTGTTTTGCATCTCTATCTTGATAAATATGTTCGTGCAAACTACTTATTTTTGCATCACAATGAGTTATCTGCTGTTCAAGCAGCTTTTCAGTATAACTAACTTCTCCCAAAAATTCAGTTGGAATTTTAATTCGTTGCCAGTTAACTGATTTTAGCAATCCATTTGTTTCAGCTTTCAGTTTTTTTGGATATAAAACTAAATATATATCATCACCTTGCTTATCTCCAATTTTAGTAATAATAGCACTGATATTTTCTTGATTTTTTTTAAGTTCCAGTGTATGCTCATAAGATAATACACCTATTTGAAACCTAAAATTTTGTAAATTAACTAGCTTTTCAAAATCTATATTTTTTTTGCGGATGCAGTTTATAGTACTTTGCAATTGTAAAAGCTGATGACGTTTCTTCTCTTGCTCATTAAGTTCATCTATATACGCTTTACTATTTCGCATAAGTTTATTTAAATCTTCTTGTGCATCTATTATTTTATAGTCGTTTATCATTGCAGTATCAATTATTGGTACAATTTTCATTCCTTCGGTAAGTTCAGTTAAGTTTGTTTCTAATTCACTTAATTTTTCTAATACCTCAGCAACGTTATATTGTTTATAATTTGGTGGTGGTGTTATTATCGACTCATACTCATGTGTTTCATAGCTATTTTCATATAGCTCATTGTGTTCTGAATCGATATGAAGTTTTTTGCTTAAAATTAATTGTTCTAGTACTTGTTGCTCATCTTGCTTTGACGCAACTATATTAATCATAACTACTTTCTCAATAGCCACACAATTTTCTCCTTCCTAAACAATTGTACTAACCAAATATGGCTTTATTTCATCTCTTGTTAATGAATATCTAACTCCTTCAGCCGTCGAAATAATGTCGGCAAGCTCTATTTGTAGCTTATAGATATGCCCTATTAAATGACCTATACCATCTTTGTTTTGTTTTTTATTAAGCTCTCCATAAAAAATTCTATCCAATCGTTTTTCTAGCAAGTTATCTTTTATACCAAATATTTCACAGTTCATATATTTGTTAGCCAGTTGCCTAAAATGCTCAATATCATTAGTATAAATCAACTGTTTTAAACGAGTGTATGTTAGATGGTATCCCCCACCGAGTGTGTATATCAAAATTTCTTGATCTGAAATGCTGTAATATCTTTTTGCACGATAAATCCATTCTATATTTAATCTATCAATTTTTAGACCCAAAATTCTTTTTGCTATAGCCTCATCTTTATCATCTAAAAGTTCAGTTTTATCAAATAACATTTTGTAATATGTTGTGCTAACTTTCATTTCAACATGCCACTCCCTAGTACACACATCTTCATGGCTCATACTATCTAATGTTTGATGATATATAGTACCTTTTAATACTTTTGAAAACTCATCTATGTTTTTTGCCTCTAACAATTTTGGATAATTAATTTTTGTATATTTTTCAGAGTGAATAAAATATTTACTCACATCTATATTTCTTTCGTCTTTAATTAATGTTCTAAAAATGAGCTGTACATCATGTATGTCAAATTGTCTTAAAAATAACCTAAAAAAATCTCTATACCCTGCCGATAGATAATGCATCATCTTTTCAATTTCTGCAACAATTAATCTATCTAATTCAACCTCTAACTCCCCACGATGTAATTGTTTATGTGTATACTTTCGTTCCAATTCAGCCAGTTTTAGTAAAATATTTTTTCGGTTTTTAATTTTTGCATCTATTGCCTGATAACACACAAATTCTTGCATATATAACCTCTCTTCTAAATAATTTGCTTAAATAAGCTTTCCACAATTTCATCTTTTAGAGATATATAAGCTTTTTCAATCTGATTTATTTTTTCATTATTTTGTTTTGATAAGTCGGAGTTTTTAAAACTTTGTTCGTCTCGTCGCATATTTCTATATTTGCTAACTTCTAGTTCTGCAGATTTTATAATAGTTTCAGCTTTTTCATGTATTTCCTCGTCATAGCTTGCTTGTAATTGATTTAGTTTTTCATTTTCTTCGTGTTGGCGGATAGTAACCAATTCATCAATTTCTATAATTTGCTTAATTATATCCATATATTTTTTTCCTTTCCAATTTGGTAATATACTATCATAAGTATAATCTAAGTTCAACGGGGTTAGAACATATTTAAAAATATTATTTGTTAATCTACAAAAAAGCCCTATATTTACACAGGGCTTTTAAAAATTTATTAAATATTTTCGTCTTCTAAACTATCCTCAGTCTTTTCCATAACTCGTCTAGTATTTTCTTTAACCTTATTTAATAAAGTGTTTAATTCTTCATTTTTGTTAGATACATAAAACTCATAAGTTATAGTATTATTATCTTCTTTGTCTGCATAAATAACGTATTGAGTATACAAAAATTTTTTACTTGCCTTTACTTTTATAATCTTCTCATTGACTATATTTTCACCATTAATGATATAATGATCAACATTAGCAACTAAAATCTTAGTCGTTCCACTTACTATAGCTAGTACAACTAATAACAACGTTATAATTGGACCGTTATAATTGTAAGGCGTCCCTCCCCACAGTGTAAGAGCTGTTATAATTATTATACCTACAAAAGATACACTTGCTACAACATATATAAAGTCTTTTCTATATATCCTAAATTCTTTTGCTTGTTCATTATTCTGAATATAATTTTTTGCAAATGCTAATTCTATTGATTTTGTTATTATAACTAAAATATATAACATAAATATCAAAGAATAACTTAGCCTTATTTCCATTGACCTACTCCTCAACAACTAATAAAAAATAACTGCTCAATGAGCAGTTATTTTTTATTAAGACAGCATTTTTTGTACTTTTTGCCACTTCCACAATGACACAAGTCATTTCTACCAAACTTCGTGCTTCTAACAACTGTTTTTGACTTTTTGTAATCTCTTTTTACTCTTTCTCTTTCTTCGATTGAAAGTAGAGAGTTCCATTGTGGCAAGTTGTATAACCAATCTGCTTTTGCATCTAGCATGTTCCAGTATAGTTTTTGTAAGTCAAACTCAAGTCTAACGCTAGACTCTCCTGTCATAGTAGATAAATCATAAGGACCTGTTACTAAGCTATCGTTGATACCATCTACAAATCCTAAAAACTCTACGTCAGTCATTCCATATTTTTGACCTAGCTCTGCAATTGTACCTTCCAAAATTTCTTCTGGGTTTGAAAGAATTTTTGCGTAAACATTTCTTTCTTTTGTAAGATATTTTTCAACAACAACTTTATATTCCTCTGTTGAACGCTCTTTTGCTTCTTCACCGTAATTTTCCCATTGTTCGTATAAACTCATTAGCTTATTCTCCTTTTTGTTTAATGTATGTTTTCAAAATCTCTCCATAGTATAAAACATGATAGTTCCCGTTTTTGTAACAACTTTCCACTAAAGATGGATCAATCATTTCTTCTTCTAGGGGCATTCTACAAACAACTTTGCATTCATAGTGAAGTTCACATTCTCCAACTATTGGTGCATTAATTGTTTGTGCTTCTTCTTTTGTAATGTTGGCTTCGCTCCATTTGTCTACGTTTGCTCCTGATAAAGAACCACATAGCCCTATAGCTTTTTTAAGTTCTGCATCTATAGGTATACTAACTGTAAACTCACCACTTTTTTCAATCATTTCATAAGTATGTCTTGAATACCTTACCATAACCATTAAAACTGGCTTTCTCCAGATAAAACCTAAAGAACCCCAAGCAATCGTCATAGTATTATCTTCTTCGCCATTTCTTACATTTAAGAATGCACCCTTTTGAAGTCCTGTTAAGGCTTCTTTAGCATATTCATTATACATTACTTCTTTCATTTTGACCACTCCTTTTATTTAGTTTTTTTACACCACTTAAAATATATGCGATTTTTTTCGCCTAATAACCAAAAGGTAATCCAAAATGAAAGAAAATTAGTAACAACACTGTCCATACTAATAAAAATGCAACTGAATATGGGAACATTATTGATATTAAATTTGCAATTGTAAAATCTGACTTATACTTTTTCATAAACGCAAGCACAACACCTGCATATGACATCATAGGTGTAACAATGTTTGTTGACGAGTCTGCAACTCTATAAGCTGCTGACACTAAGTCTGGTGTCATTCCAGGGTGAACTTGATATAACATAGGTATAAATACTGGTCCTAATAATAACCATTTAGAAGTTAATCCTCCAACAAATAGGTTTATTAGAGCAGTAGTTAAAATAAACCCTATAATTAGTAGTGTTGGATATCGTCCAAGCCCCATATTTTCTAGCGCTGTCGCTCCTAAAAATGTTATATAAGTTCCTATATTTGATCTACTTAACAATGCTAAAAAGTTGTATGAGAAAAATGTAAGTACTAATACATACCCCATTCCGCCTATACGTCTAGCCAACGCCTGAACAACGTCGCCACTGTTTTTATACTTTTTAGACGCAAACCCATAGGCTAATCCTGGCAATAAAAATACGAATGTTATCATTAAAATAATGTTGTTTACAAACGGACTTATAGTTTCACCATCTACATCATAAGGTGCAAGTGGTCCTAAATACAATCCTGCTAAACATAGCAAAGCTATAACAAATCCAATTGCTGCAACTTTTAAAGCTGAATCTTCTTCTGGCTTAACTGCAAAATCACTTAAATTCATATCCTCTGGAATAGTATATTGAACTTTCTCTAATCTAGGTGATATAATTTTTATTGTTACAAATGCACCTACTGCTGACAACAAAAATGTTGATATAAATATAAAATAATAGTGCATAGTAGCATAGTTTAATACTTGTCCTGTAGCTGATACAAAAGGTATGTTTTGACTTTCAGCAAAAAGAGCAGTATTTTTACCTATAATAATATCTGCTGATGTAGCTGGTATGAGGTTTGCACTAAAACCTGCTGATACCCCTGCAAAAGCTGCAGCCATACCTATGAGCGGATTTTTTCTAAGCCCTGCATACAATAATCCTGCTAAAGGAATTAGTATAACGTATCCCGCATCTGATGCAATATTACTCATAATACCTATAAAAACTAGTAGTACTGGTAAATATTTATCAGATACTTTCATACCAACCTTTTTAATCAAAGTTGTAAGAAGTCCTGAATCTTCGGCAATCCCAACACCAAACATAACTATTAAGATTACCCCTAGTACACCACCTCCATATGCTAACCAGTTCGCTAGCAGAGCATTATCAAATATCCATACGATATTTTCGGTTGATAACATATTGTTAATATAATATGTAACCGTATCACCGTCACGCCCTAATGTACTAAATTCAGTTCCTCCTAAAATTACTGATACCACCAGTGTTATGATATATAATATCATAAAAATAACAGCCGGATCTGGTATCTTTTGGCCTATCTTTTCGATAAAAGATATTTCATTTTTATCCATTTTGTCCTCCTCATAATCTCATTGATTATAATATCCCACAAAGGACAAAAAATTATACTTTATAGACGCTTGATTTTAATACGCCTATAAAAGGTAAATTTCTATATTTCTCCGCATAGTCTACACCATACCCTACAACGAATTCGTCTGGAACTTCAAATCCAACATAATCTGGCTTTATGTTCTGTTTACGTTTTGATGGTTTATCTAACAAAGTACATACTTTGACACTTGCTGGATTTCGACTTTGTAGCAGCTCCTGCAAATATTTTAGTGTTAGACCAGTATCAATAATATCTTCAACTATAAGAATGTGTTTCCCCTCCACATTTTTATCTAAGTCTTTTAATATTTTTACTATCCCACTTGTTTCAGTTGAATCTCCATAGCTTGAAACTATCATAAAGTCTATAGTAATAGGTAACTTTATTTTTCTAATCAAGTCACTCATAAATAAACTAGAACCTTTTAGTATACCTATAACTAGCAAATCTTTGTCTGTATAATCAGTTGTTATTTTTTCTCCAAGTTGCTTTATTTTTACGCTAAGTTGTTCTTCAGTAATTAGCGTTCTAGCTATATCATTTATCATATTTTCACCTCTAATTAAAATGGACTATATTTACTTGCAATAGCTTCTGCAATTTGTATCCCATCTACTGCTGCTGATGTTATACCTCCTGCATATCCTGCCCCTTCACCAGCTGGATATACTCCTTCAATATTGCTTTCATATTGTTTGTTTCTAGTTATTCTTACTGGCGAAGAACTTCTAGTTTCAAATCCTGTCAGTATAGCATCTTTGTGGTCAAAATGTTTGATTTTCTTACCAAATGCTACTAATGCCTCGGCAATTGCTTCACCCATCTCAGTTGGCAATTCTTCTCTAATATTTACAAACGTAATCCCTGGAATATATGACGGCTTAACTTCTCCAATTTTTGTAGTTTGTTTTCCTTCCAAAAAATCTCCTACTGTTTGGATTGGTGCAAAATAATTTTCCCCACCCAATTTATAAGCAAGTTTTTCTAATTGTTGTTGTAATTTTACTCCTGCTAGCGGACTTTCATTTGGGAAATCCGACGTCTTTGTATTAACTAATATTGCACTATTTCCATTTTCTGCAGCTCTATCATTATAGCTCATTCCATTTGTTACAACCATTTCATCTTCAGATGCCGAAGCTACAACATACCCTCCTGGGCACATACAAAAACTGTATACTGTTCTTCCATTTTCTGCATGATGTACAAGCTTATAATCTGCTGGTTCTAAATTTTCATTTAATTCTCCATATTGAGCTTGATTAATCCACTTTTGTAAATGTTCTATTCGTAATCCCATTGCAAATGGCTTTTGCTCCATACCTACATCTAGTTTATGAAGCAACTCAAATGTATCTCTTGCACTATGTCCAATTGCTAATATACAAATGTTAGTATCCACCCATTTATCATTATTTATCTGAACTGCTTCTAGCTTAGAATTTACAATCTTCATATCTGTCATACATGAGTTAAACAAAAAAGTTCCACCTAAGTTTTCTATCGTCTGACGCATATTTTTTGCTACATCTCTAATAATGTCTGTTCCTATATGTGGCTTATTTTTATATAAAATATCTTCATTAGCTCCTGCTATAACAAATTCATCTAAAACTTTTCCGCATTTAGGATTTTTAATTTGCGTAGTAAGTTTCCCGTCTGAAAATGTACCTGCTCCACCTTCGCCAAACTGTACATTTGAGTTTTTATTAAACGTGCCATTATCCCAAAAAGCTTCTACATCTTTAATTCTCTCATCTACTTGTTTTCCACGTTCTAATACAATAGGCTTGTATCCCATTTGTGCCAATATTAACGCACAAAAAATACCACATGGACCACTACCCACTACAATTGGTCTATGCTCTAATTTTTCTTCTCCAGTTTTAACGTACTCATATTTGATGTTAGGCGTTGCAGTCGCTTTTCCTATCTTTACTAAAAAGTCATTTTTAGCTGTGTTTAAATCTATCGTATAAACAAACTTTATATTATCTTTTTTTCTGGCATCAATCGCTTCTTTTGCTATTTTAAACTCTAAAATTTCTTTCTCGTATACGCCTAATTTTTTTGCTATTTTACGTTTTAAGTTGCTTTTATCTTCGCCTAAACTTAATTGTATATTTTGTACTCTTATCATTCGTTTCCTCCAACGCTATGTGCCATCAACATTGCACTAGACCATGCCCATTGTAAGTTGTAACCACCACAGTCACCATCAACATCTAAAACTTCACCTACAATATACATATTTCTAATTATGTTAGACTCCATAGTACATATATTTATTTCTTCAAGACTTATACCACCAATTGTAGATTGTGCAAATTTGAAAGGTCGTGTTCCTTCAATTTCAAATTTAAAGCTTTTTAAAGTTGTTGCAATATTTCTAATTTGGTCATATTCTAAATTTTGTGCTATTTCTGTTACCTTATTAATTCCTGATGCTTTAATTATTGCTATGCTATTTTTTATTTATCCAACCAATAAACAACTGCTCAACCGTAATATTTTCTCTCAGCCCAATTCGCATGTAAATTGTGTCTACTATGTCATTTATTGCCCAGTCCCTAAACAAATCTAACGTAATAAAACATTTTTGTTTATTTAGATAAGCTAACGATGCAACTCTACTTAGTTGAAAAATAGGCGGTCCTGATAATCCATCTTCTGTAAATAAAATTTCTCCATATTCAACTCTTTTAAGTTCATTTGATACATAAATACTAGCATTAGCTTTTATTCTTATTCCCTGCATAGATTTTGGATAAGAGGAAGTTGATATAACATGCACTAAAGTTGGACATAATGGTTGAATAGTGTGCCCTAAACTTTTCATTATATTATACATACTATAATCTTCTTTAACTCCTGCTAGTCCACCTGTTGCTACTACTATTTTATCTGCATTATATGTTGACATATCTTCTGATTTAAGTATAAACTTATCATCAATAATTTTTATATTTATTATAGATGTACCCAGTATTACGTTAACTTTTAAGTATTCAATCTCTAGCCTTAATGCATCTAGTACGCTTGTAGCTTGTTCAGATAATGGATAAACTTTATTGTTTTCTACTAATGGTATTATACCAAGTTGTCCAAAAAAATCAATAGTTTTATTGTAGTCAAATGTTTTTACAGGAAAAAAAACGTCCCCTGTATAGTTTGAATGGAAATTTTTAGGATTAAGCGAAACATTTGTAATATTACATCTTCCATTTCCTGTTGCAAGTATTTTTTTACCCACTCTATCTTGTTTTTCAATTATAGTAACTTTATGACCATTCCTTGTTAATATTATTGCTGACACAAGTCCTGATGCTCCCGCCCCTATAACAACTATGTTCGCCATCAAAATCCTCCTAATTTCCTAATATATTTTGTAATATCATTTCAATATAATAAGGATTCTCTTGTAACGATGCTTTTTCTTCAACCGTTACTGGTATTAGTTCTTTTGTTAAAAAAGTATTTACATAACTTGAAAACTCTTTAGCCTCAAGCCCTATCTCCAAAAACTCATTATCATCTAATACAATTCCTATATTATCGTCTTTTACTCCTAAATAGTATAAAACTTGTTGCGGTTCTATAAATACACTCCCCTCTAATATAACTTGTTGCTCGTCAAAAGCAACTACTGAATAGTCGGGGAAAATATTCAGTAGTTCTTGCTCTGTTCGTCCCATAATAGTGTATGGATCAATCGATTCTGTGTCTACTATATTACCTTCTTGATCTCTTAACACCATCATAACTTCTGTTGAGGGCAATATATAAAACGCATCTTTTGTTTCTGATTTTGACTGATTATCTTCAGCTGTTTCAGTTGATTCCTCAACTGTTGCTACGTTATCTATATTAGGAACAAACCATATCATATTTGACAGTAAATATACACCAATAAAAGTTCCAAAAAATACAATTATAGCTACGCTTGCTAAAAATAAATATTGTTTTTTACGTACCATCATGTCATCTCCTCTAATTAATATACTAAAATTATTGCCAGTTTTTGAGAAGTATACACATAAAAATCAATATTATTTTATAAATCTAACTACTTTTACTAGTTTGTTGCCTCCTGGAATGTTATCTAAGTCTTTTTTAGTAATAGCTCCTATATAAACTCCGATTATAAAATATACTATTACAGCACAACATATAGAAATAAACAATGAAATCGCCGAACTTTTTGTTAATAATACCAATAAAGTGTACATAAGTCTTGCCACTACCCCCATTAAAATTGCTGAAATAGCCGGCAATATTGCTATACTTTTCCAATTTAACGTTAATTCTACATGCTTATATATATATGTTACATTTAAAATAGAATATAAAATATAACAAATCGTCGTACTGTGCACAACTGAATAAACATTAAGTTCTGGTACTTTTAAAAATAAAAAGTTTATAGCTACTTTTAAAATACATGCGATAAATGCATTTTGTGTTGGTATAAACTGCTTTCCCATACCTTGCAAAACGCCTGTCGTTAGCTGTGCCAGTGCTATAAACAATATTGACACACTTCCGTACATTAACAGCCTATATCCATCACTTGCATTTGAATATAAAAGCTTCATTATAGGTTCGGCAAATATAGTAAGTCCCACAGTTGCAGGCACCGCAAACAACGCTCCAACTTTTAAAATCATTCGGATTTTATTTCGCACATTTGCATAATTTCTTTGTGCCATATCTGCCGAAATTGCTGGAGTTGCTGCCATAGCTATTGTTAATATAAGTGCAACAGGCACATTTATAAGCGTCAAATATTTTCCTAAATACTGACCAGTAAGACTATCCACTATTTGTGGAGTTGTCATATCCTCCGCTCCTGTTACATGTATCATGTGAAACTTGTCCGTTTCAACTAAAGTTTCAATCGCCTCTGGCAAATATACGTTTAACATTAGTGTATCTATATTTGTTATAATCGCAAATACCGACGTACTTAATACTATTGGCACTACTGTCCATAATATAGCATATAAAATTGTAGTTATCTTTTCATCTTTATAAATAGAATCAGAACTTTTTTGGATTTTGAGACCACTTTTCTTTCTAAAGTAGATTACCATCAAAATAATTAACCCACTAATCGCCCCAACCCCTGTACCTATCGTACTTCCTGTTGCGGCAGCCACAATTCCATTTGATACAAAAACATATGCCAATATAACACTAAAAAGTGCATTAAACGCCTGTTCCGTAACTTGCGAAATAGCAGTTGGAACCATATTGCCTGTCCCTTGCAAATATCCTCTTGTAACAGCCATTATCGTAACAATGACCGCCGTTGGAGCAAGTGCTCGTAGTGGCATGACCAAATTTTCATTTTGCATAGTTAATGCAATTGATTCTGCTCCAAACCACAGTATAGACGCCAATATAATGGATAATACAACTGCATATCCTAAGGCAACTCTATACACTTTGTGTGCCTCTTTATGTGCACCGACTGCTCGTCTTTCTGAAACCAACTTTGATATTGCGCTAGGCATACCGATAGCAGAAAACGTAATTAACAACACATATATGTTGTATGCACTTGCATAAATAGCATTTCCTTGGTCACCAATAATATTTGTAATTGGTATTTTGTAAAGCATTCCTAGAATTTTTGTTGTAAAAGATGCAACTGCAAGCACCATTGCACCCCTAAAAATATTTTCTCCTGCCATATTGTACCTCGTTTATCGTTATTAATTTTATATTATACCACAAGTGCCAACTATTAATATAGATAAATTTTGAAAATTTGTTTAGTTATTCTAATTTTGGGGACACTCTACATATGTCCCCAATAAATTTACCTATCTTCGACAGGAACAGGTTCCAAAATTCTATTTTTCTGTTGATGCTCCAAATATAATTTGTATCTATTTATAATTTCTGGGTGCTGATTTACAAACAATACAAACTGTTCAATTCGCTCTAACATATCATGGGTTAGACATTGAGACATTGTTTCTTTCTCTAATTCACTATTTTGTTCTATTTGCAAAATATCCAAAAAGCTATCTAAAAGTGAATCTTTAGAAATAATATACTTTGCCAGTTTTTCACCTTTAGGGGTAATTTTGATAGGTTGATATGTTGTGTAGTTTAAATATTTTTGATAATGTATACGTTGTACGCTTTGAATAGCTGTTCTAATTGGAAGGCCTAATCGCTTAGCTAAATCACTACAAGTTATTTCTTCTCCATTTTGCGCGGCTTTATACACCTCAACTACGTATACTTCTAAATTTGATGCTAACATAATACGCCTCCTTACGCCTATACGCCTCTATAATGTATATGCTATATAAGCCTATCCACATACCTTATGTTGTAGATGTAACATAAATGTGATATACTAGATTTTAATGATACTAAAAAAGGAAAGGAATACCAATTATGTCAAAAATCATACTTATGAGCGATAGTTCATGCGATTTATCTAACACATTAATAAATAAATATGATATACATTTAGTCCCTTTTTATATATCGTTTGACACACAAACTTATTATAAAGAAAATATTGATATTACAATTGATGAATTATATCGCCAACTGCGATCAGAAAATATATTCCCTAAAACATCACTACCATCTATTAATGATTATTATGAAAAATTTTTAAGTATTGTAGCTGCAAAAAAAAGTATAATATGTGTATGTTTATCTAGCGTTTTTAGTGGTTCATACAATGCTGCCAAAACAGCTAAAGACATTATATTAGAAGATTTTCCAGATGCACAAATTGAAGTTATAGACTCTAGGTCAGCAACAGGTTGCCAAGGAATGATAGTTGTTGAAATTGCCAAAATGATAGAAGCTGAGCTTGAACTATCAGAAATAATTCGCATTACTGAAGATATTAAACAAGGTTCACGTATTTTCTTTTATGTAGATACTCTTGATTATTTAGAAAAAGGTGGTCGTATCGGAAAAGCCGCAGCTCTACTTGGTTCTATGCTAAACATAAAGCCTGTAATTTATTTGCAAGACGGGGAGTTGCACCCAAGTAGCAAAGTTCGTGGCAAAAAAAAGGCAGCCACAAAAATTATAAGTTTACTTTGTAATTTCGTTGAAAATAAAGAAAGCGACTACAATTATGCTATTGCACATGCAGACGCTGAATTTGACGCAGAACATATTAAAAATTTATTTGATCAATCTATAGATGCACCAATTCTTGAAGAATTTTTGCAAATAGGCGTTACAATTGGAATATATACGGGACCTGACACTTGCGGAGTCTGTGCCGTGCCAAAATATCAACTATTTTTGTAAGCTTATTTCCCTCTATTAAATCCAAGACCCAAAACTTCACGGACATCAGTAAATGTTACAAAAGCTTTTGGGTCAATCGTATATACAATTTCTCGTAACTGCGGTACTTGTTTTTGTGATACTACCGTAAACAACATCTCTTGCTGTTTTCCTGAATACATACCTCTTGACTGTATTCCTGTTGTCCCTCTAGGCAATTTTTCCATTATTTCTGTTGCTATTTGTTCAGTGTGAGGAGATATAATAAACGTTGCTTTAGCATAGTTAACCCCCTCAAGCACAATTGATAAAATTCTTGATGTTACATAAATCGCTATCGCTGCATACACAGCTTTTATAGCCCCAAATACAAATATTCCTATTAGTACAATCATTGCATCAATCATCATTACAAGCGTTGCTATTGGAAACTGTGGCAATTTTGGTGCAACAATGCATGCCAACATATCAGAACCCCCTGAAGTTGCTCCTGACTTCAAAATCAAGCCTATTCCCACTCCCATTCCTACTCCTATAGTTAATGACGACACAAGCAAATCATCATACAGCGAAAAAAAGTTTGGCAGTAGCGATGTCAACTCTAATAAAATAGTTAGAGTTACTACTGTATAAATAGATTTTTTTACAAATTCAAAACCTTTATCTACTATCCCCCAAATAAATAATGGTATATTTATTATAAATGTTGTTAGAGATATAGGTATTTCAAACCCTATAATTGATGGGGACACTTCCTCTATAATTATACCTAACCCAGATACCCCTCCAGTAACTATACCCGCTGGGGCTGTTATTCCATTTATAGTTAGTGCAACTATTAACGTTCCTACAAACATCAACGCAAATTCTTTTGGGGATATCAACAATTTTTTCATAACTTATACAATCCTTTCACGTTAATTATACAAGTTATTATTTATCAAGAGTTGGATTTTAATTCAAGATTTTTAATATATGCTAAATCGTTTGGTGACAATTCTGCTTTCTCAAGTAAATCTGGACGTTTATAAAAAGTGTTTTCTAGTGACTTTTGACGCCTAAAATCATCAATATATTTATGGTGCCCAGATAACAACACATCTGGCACTGCTTGTCCTTCAAACACAGCTGGACGTGTGTAATGTGGGTGTTCAAGAAGTCCATCACCAAAGCTTTCTTGCATAAACGACTCCTCTTTTCCAAGCACCCCTGGTATCAAACGAGCCACACTATCAATTACCACTAATGCCGCAAGCTCTCCACCAGTCAAAACATAATCTCCTATCGAGACTTCATCTGTCACAATATCATCAATAACACGTTGGTCTATCCCTTCATAATGCCCACAAAGTAGCACTATTTCTTCTTCCCTAGAAAAGTCTATCGCCATTTGCTGATTCCAAGTTTTACCTTGTGGCGTCATATAAATAACTCGTCGTTTTGCATTTGGAGAACTTTCGCAAATAGCATTGTAGCACGACTTAACAGGGGCCGCCATCATCAACATACCAGCCCCTCCACCATAAGGATAATCATCAACTTTTCTATGTTTGTTGCCCGAATAATCTCTAATATCTATTGCCTCAATTTGTACAAGCTCATTATCTATCGCTCTGCCTATAATACTATGCGAAATCCCTTGTTCTATCATCTCAGGAAATAGAGTCATAATTGTTATTTTCATTAGTCTTCAAGCCCTTCAAGCAGATTAACCGTCATACATTTGTTTGGTATATCTACTTTTAATATACATTGTTTTATCGCAGGAATTAGCAGTTCTCTTTCGTCGTTTTTGACTACGTATACATCGTTTGCTGCACTAAACAATATGTCTTGTATTATTCCCAAATGTCTGCCATCTTCAGTTTTTACATCTATTCCATATAAATCACTGATATAATATTCATCTTCTTCTAGTGGTAAACTATCTTTTCTATCTATTTTAAGCGTTGCATTTTTCAAAAATTCAGCATCGTTTATATCATCAATACCAACTAGCTTGATTAATACAAAATTTTTGTGTAGCCTACTTGCTTCAATTTCATATTGTTTTAGCTCAGTTTGTTTATACAATTCTACATAAACTGTTTTTAGCTTTTTGAAACGATTGTTATCATCAGTTGTAGGTAAAACTCTAAGTTCCCCTTTGATGCCATGCGTGTTAACTATTTTTCCTACTGTAAACATTTCTGCCATAAGTCACCTCTTTTTATTTTATAAAAAAAGCAGGTTAGGACTAATCCCCAACCTACTTATCATCTAAAGTTAAATTATTTAACTTCGATACCTGATTTTTTGATTAAAGCTCTAACAGTATCAGTTGGTTGAGCACCATTTGATAACCATTTTTCAACAGCTTCTTTGTTTACGCTAAGCTCGTTTGGCTCAGAACATGGGTTGAAATATCCCACTTCTTCAATGAAACGTCCATCTCTTGGAGAACGTGAATCTGCTACTACTATTCTGTAAAAAGGAGCTTTTTTTGCACCCATTCTTTTTAAACGAATTTTTACTGCCATTTTTTTCACCTCATAATTTTTTCTGTATATTTTACATAAACGGTAATTTCATTTTACCCTTTTTGCCTTTCATCATACCAGAGAACTGTTTCATCATAGCTTTCATTTGGTCGAATTGCTTCATCAAACGATTTACTTCAGCTATATCACAGCCACAACCTTTTGCAATTCTTTTCTTTCTTGAAAGATTAATTATACTCGGGTTCATGCGTTCTTCTTTTGTCATAGACAAAATTATAGCTTCAATTCTCGCAAGCTGACCATCATCAACTTCTATATCCCCAAGTTTTGCTTGGTTCATTCCTGGTATCATACTAAGTAAGTCCCCAATAGGACCCATACTTTTAACTTGTTGCATCTGTTCCAAAAAGTCGTTAAAATTAAATTCTGCTTTGCGCATTTTAGCTTCAAGTTCACGTGCTTTTTCTTCATCAATGTTTTGCTGTGCTCTCTCAATTAACGTAAGAACGTCCCCCATACCTAAAATACGAGATGCCATTCTTTCAGGGTGAAACGGTTCTAAGTCAGCAACTTTTTCCCCAACCCCTATATATTTGATAGGCTTATTTGTTACAGCTTTTACTGATAGAGCAGCTCCCCCACGGTTATCACCATCGAGTTTTGTCATTACAACTCCATCAATTCCAAGTGCTTCATTGAATGTTTCAGCAACATTTACAGCATCTTGCCCTGTCATAGCATCAACTACAAGTAGTATCTCTTGTGGCTTCACTGCTTGTTTTATAAACTTTAGTTCGTCCATAAGAGTTTCATCTATGTGAAGTCTACCTGCTGTATCAATCATAACAACGTCATGATTGTTAGCTTTTGCATATTCCATACCAGCTTTGGCAATTTCTACTGGATTTACGTTTATGCCCATTTCAAAAACAGGCACATGAACTTGCGATCGCTGCGTGCTGTTTGTGCCCGGCAGCTGCTGCTGTAACATCGAAGGTGTTTCTGTTTTCACGCTTTGCAGAGAGCGAGCTGCGGTACGCTCGATGGAAGAAGGCGGTGCAGAAATCCATGAACTGGGAGACGACGGAACCTGTTGGTAATGGAAACGGTGAGCGCAAGACTGGGTTCATATCTGTTATTACCGTTAACTTAAGCCATCAAGTCTTTCTGTGTAATCAGTGCTCATATAGCTGTGCTCTTGTTTAGAGTCAGACTTTGAAATTTGTGAAGTTGTGAACCCATCCTTTCATGTTTTTAGCTCACACCAGCAGCTAGCATTTAATTAGTGAATAAAATATAACATGTGGGATGCTTAATTTTTCAAGTGTAGCATGTTTCTAATTCTTTTGCTCTTAATTATTGATTTGTGTGAGTAAATTTGTCCTGCACTCAGAGAAAAGACCCTCAGACCTTTGCTGACTATTTTCCTTTGAGCCAAATCAAAATAACTAGTTTGAGACATAATACAGCCAAATTAAATCAGCTTTGCCTGAAATGAAGTAGATGGAGCTGTGGGTTGGATTCTGGGTTTGTTGTTTGGAAATGATTGTTGTTCTTT
>LNZQ01000020.1 GCA_002007315.1 Epulopiscium sp. Nele67-Bin004 | reverse complement strand
AATAGTTCACTCAAAATACCTCCTTATGTAGTTGTCTCACCCTATAGTCTCATTGTGGACCAGTATTGGTTGCAAAATCTGCACAAATCTGTTGTGGCTAATGTTAAACAGTCCTCCTTTCTCCCTGAAGTCAAGCAGCAGAAGTTAAGTGACATTGTGCAAATAGGCACTACTGTCCCATTTTTGGATGAACGAAATATGCAAGCCATGCATGCCACTTTTTATAACATGCCACTGTTTAAAAAGGGCGCTTATTCTTTGCTGGATGAGCAGCTTAAAAAAAGTTGGGGGCATAAATTAAGAGTATACCCACTTCTCCAGGCACCACTACACCACTGCTTGTTCTTAACTGCATGTTTGTTCTGCACTCCTGTGTGGCGCTGAAAATGAACAACACGCCACCCAATCTAGATACAGGAACCAGGCTCATGCAGAGAGATAGGCAGAAATAGCTTCCATGTGTTTCTTATCTGCGTTTCAACCCAACAATGGAGCCATTAGAAGTCCCTCAGATTGAAATCTTTGCTGACAATAACAAGAGCGCAATAAGTAACCGGGCTAATTACACTGGCCCGAGTTTCAACCGCGGCGATCTGGCGCAAAAACGATGTTAGTGAACTTAACTCACAACATATCCAACAAGACTGAGTTGATTTTAGACATTTTAAAGTGAAAATATTACAGATTTATTTTTTATAGTGTAGTTATGACAAATAAATTTGCATCGACAGTGGTGATTTCCTTGGATCATAAAATGGGGTTTCAATGCTTAAGAAAGATTGTAAACAAAAACATTTTAACCCTAAAAAAATTCAAGTACTCAAAATAAAATTATTTTTCCTTTTATTTGTTTTTTTAGCTCAGCAAAACGATCCTGTGACACACTTAAGGTCAAAATCCTCAGGATGGAAACGGAACACCTTCATGTTCACAGCTCAGAGAGTGGATTTTGTTACGGCTTCATAATGTTTATCAGCGTTCACCGAGGTCTGACAATCTGTCATTCCCAGTAGTACCAACAGAGGGCGCCAGAAATGTACAGAAAGTTCTCAATGAGCTGATTTTGTTAGTGTTTTTAAAAAGGTTAGCATAAAGGAGTTTTCAGGAAAATTTGTCGAAGATTTTTTGATCTTAAACACTTGAAATTGCATTAGGAAACATTTCATAAATATTACAGCAAACTTTTGTTAGAATTTTTGATTCACAGGAGAATGCAGTGCTGAGGTGTAAAAAATAAAATGATTATCCAAAATCTTATGCTAAAATATAATTGCTAATATATAATTGCTAATCTTAAATATAACATATCAAGTATGCAGTCAGATTTTATTATTTCCTTCCCAGAAAATCATCTGTGAAGTGCACTTTAAAACAGACAATAAAGGCCTGTTTGCATCATCGCTTGAGCAATTTTCAAGTGAGCAATGGTTGCTTAAAAATGTAACTCTAGATTTGCACAATGACAGTCGTATTTCGGACAACATAATGACAGAATATGAGAAGAAATTTTCTGAGTTAGGGTTTACTATAAATAGACTTGAGGCAATCCCTAATAAAAAATAGTACAAATATGCTTGAAATAAACAAGTTAATATAGTACAATCTATATAATAACCGATAATCTGGAGGTAACAAAGATGAAAGCTATGGAATTTACTAGCCAAAATTTTGAAGAACAAGTACTAAAATCAGACATGCCTGTATTAGTAGATTTTTATGCAACATGGTGTGGACCTTGCAAAATGTTAAGCCCAATTGTTGACCAACTGGCAGAAGAATATGACGGAAAAGTTAAAGTTGGAAAAATTAATACAGACGAAAATAGAGATATCGCAGAAAAGTATAACATACTATCTATCCCAACTATTTTATGCATGAAAAATGGTGAAATTGTTGATACGATTATGGGTGCTGTGCCTAAGAAAAAACTTGAAGAAAAATTAGCAGAATTAGTATAACAGAAAAAAGGGAATGCCTTGATGGGCGTTCCCTTTTTTAATTAGAGTTTGTTAAATGGTGGTTGGGGTTTGATTTCTATATCGGCGACTTCGAGCTTTGGAAGGTCAACCCCATGCGTGGTGAGTTTGCGATCTATCCATCTGTTAGTAACGATAATTATAACTGCAGCGATTGGACAAGCAACAAACATTCCGAATGCTCCTGCTATACCACCACCAATAGTAACGCTTGAGATGATCCAAAATGGCGTAATCCCAAGTGAGTCACCAAGAATTTTTGGTCCTAGATATAGTCCGTCAAATTGTTGTAATACGATAATAAATATTGCAACAAATACAGCAGGCATAATCCCCTCAAACAGTGTAATTATAACTGCTGGAACACCCCCAATAAATGGTCCAAAGTACGGTATCATGTTACATACACCCATCATAAGTGAAAGCAATAGTGCGTAAGGGTTGTTCATCAGCCATAGACCGATAAAACATAATATACCGATAATTAGTGAGTCGATAGATTTACCAACGAAGAATTTTATCATCATTGTATGTGACTCTTTGCAGATACCAATAATTTTTTCGGCTCTATCAATTTTAAATATTGCATAAATTAGACGTTTGCTACCGTTTGCAAATGTTTCTTTTTGTCCAAGAACATAAATAGAAACGATAAGAGATATAATTCCATCAAACACTACTCCGATAACGCTAACTGTGCTTGATATTACTGTTGTAACAATTGTGTTTAGTGAACCAAATGCCATATCCAAAATAGCATTGAAGTTTATACTCTCAAATGCTTGAGTGACCATGTCAAAAGCTTGGTCAACAGCGTCTGGTGGAATTGCCGTTAAGTTGTCGTATATATATGTTTCTAAGTTTGCAAGGGCAATAGTGATATTTGTAATGTATTTTTGGGCATTATCCGTAAAAAACAATACATTGTCTGCTAATTGTGGTATTAGAAATCTAATAAATAATATGATAGCTCCAAAAAATATAAAATAAACGATTGCTATTGACATTTTTCTAATACGTTTATAATCAGCAGGTACACGTGGGTTCATTCTGCTGACTAAATGGCGTTCAAAAAAGTTCATAGATGGATTCATAAGGTAAGCGATGACAAACCCTATAATAACTGGTAACAACATATCTATAAACCAACCAATTTGAGCGTAGATTTTCGGCATGAAATTGTCTGTGCTAGATGATAATCTATATGCTAAAATAGAGATCACTACAACTAAACTGGCGTAAAGTGCTATTTTTAAATATTTTGCATCAATATATTTTCTCATAAAACTAGTCCTCCTGTTTTTTTCATAAGTATACCATGAATGGAAAGAAAATCAAAATGTTTTTTGTAAATTGTATTGACAAGTTTGGCAAAATAAATTGACTTTGTTATGTGATGATAGTATAATACGAATATACGCAATCGTGGCGGAATTGGCATACGCGCTAGACTAAGGATCTAGTGGTCCTAGACCTTGGGGGTTCGAGTCCCCCCGATTGCACTTATAATATACAAGGGGGTTAATTTGGTATGCGAAAATACTAAATTAACCTTTTTTTGTAACTACTTAGAGATTGGGGCAGGGAAAATGCAAAAGGTAGATTTGACACAAGGAAATGTATTATCTGTTTTGGTGGCACTTGCCTTGCCTGTAATAGGGGGGTCGTTGCTTCAATTTGGATACAGCTTAATAGACATGTTGTGGGTAGGAGGACTTGGAACAGATGCGGTTGCAAGTGTTGGTTCATCAAGCTTTTTTATAGGGTTAGGTTATGCCATAAATGCATTAGTTGTTGTGGGTGGTGGCATAAAAATATCACATAAAATAGGTAGTGGAGATGAACAAGAGGCAAAGGCGTATACAAATGCGAGCCTAATATTAAATACAGTTTTAGCAACTTTGTATTTTTTATTTGTGTTTATATTTAATAAAAGCTTGATAGGTTTTTTAAATCTTGATAATATAGAAGTAGCAAATGCATCATCTGTTTTTTTGAGGTGGAGTGCAGGGTCAATGTTTTTTATATTTTATAACACATTGTTTGCTAGAATTTTGTCAAGTTATGGTAACACAAGGGCAGTTTTTAGAATAAGTGCTGTAGGTGCAATTTTAAATATTATACTTGACCCGATATTAATATATACATTAAATATGGGGGTATCAGGTGCAGCGATAGCAACACTTATAGCAAATGTAATTGTATTTATAATCTATTTAATAAATGGTTGGGCACTTGTTGGGTACAATAAATCAGTAGCAGTAAAAAAAGAGCATATTATGGAAATTTGTCGACTGGGCTTTCCCATGGCATTTCAACGTGTATTGTTTACACTAATAAACATATTACTTGCTAGAATAATTGCAATGTTTGGGTCTGAGGCAATTGCGGCACAAAAAATAGGCTTACAAATAGAGTCTGTAATGCTTATGATTGTAGGTGGTTTAAATGGTGCAATGACAAGTTTTACAGGTCAAAATTTTGGAGCAAAACAATTAGACCGAATGCATAAAGGGTACAAAGTTGCAATAACTATGGGGGTAGCGTATGCTATTTGTATGGGGGGACTGTTCTGGTTAATACCTAATCAATTGGCAGGGCTTTTTGTAGATGATTTACTAACAATTTCGATTACAGCTGGATATTTACGGGTTATAGGGTGTACACTAATGTTTGCAGCTACTGAGATGATTAGCAACGGTTTCTTTTCGGGGCTGGGGCTTCCAAAAGTTTCTGCAACTATAAGTATATGTTTTACACTAATGCGAATACCTCTAGCTATGCTATTAATTGGAAGTTTTGATGTATATGGTGTGTGGATAAGCATAGCTATAACAAGTGCATTAAAAGGAGTGGCAGCTATGAGTTATTATATATTTAAAGTAAGAAGGAGTGAGATTTATGCTACACAAAATTAAGGAAAAATTTAGTAAAGAGCAGTTGATGAGTGGTAACTTTGGTATTGAGCGTGAAGGGTTACGCTGTGATGATAGAGGACTTTTGTCGCATACAGAGCACCCGCATGTGTTTGGAGAAAAGCTTGCAAATCAATACATTACAACAGACTTTTCAGAAAGTCAGCTTGAACTAATTACACCTGTTAGAAATACAATTGACAGTTGTTATAAATGCCTAGAAAATATATACAACATCGCAGTGTTAGAAATTGGTAGCGAGTATATATGGCCACAGTCTATGCCATGCAACTTGCCAAATGAGGATAAAATTCCAATTGCAACTTTTGATGATTCGGAAAAAGGGCAAGAAGCATATGACTATAGACGACACTTGCTAAAAAAATACGGTGGTAAAAAGCAACTTGTATCAGGAATTCATTACAATTTTTCTTTTAATGAGGACTTGCTGAAGTTTTTGTATGAAGAAATGCATTATGAAGGTGATTACAAAGATTTTAAAGACGACATGTATCTAAAAGTTACAAGAAATTACTTACGTTATAGATGGCTTATTATATATTTGCTTGGTGGAGCGAGCGTAATTCACTCGACATATGAAGATGAAACGTATAATGACGCTTTGTCATATAGAAATAGTGTGTTTGGATATGTGAATGATGTTGAACTTTATCCAAACTATACGAACATTGACAATTATATTAAAAGTATTATTGGTTTTGTGCGAGATGGGTGTATCGACAGCCCAAAAGAGCTATATAGCCAAATCCGCCTAAAAGCAAACGACAATACAAACTTGTTAAGCTCGTTAAAACATGAGGGGATAAGTTATTTGGAATATAGGAGTATAGACATAAATCCTTTCGATAAAGCAGGTGTATCAAAAGTTGATTTATACTTCATGCATATATTTAACTTATATCTATTATTTAAGGAAGAAATTCCTTACACTAGATGGCAAGAAGAAGCACAACAAAATCAATATAACGTTGCGATATACGGGCAAAAAAATATCCAGTTGCTACGAAATGGTGAAAAAACAAGCAAAATTGATTGGGCAATTGAGATACTAGACGATGTTAGAAATGTGAGCAATCAACTGGGGCTTGATCAAGACTATATAATCTTTAACATGCTAAACAAAGTAAAAGATTATAAGCTTACTCATGCATACAAAATAATGACAGCAACGGAAAACGAAGGGTATATAACAGCCCACATGAACTTAGCTAAAGCATACAAACAACAAGCATATGAAAAACGCTATCAGTTGCAAGGTTATGAAGATTTGGAGTTATCAACACAACAAGTTATTAAAGAAAGTATTAAACGTGGTATAGACTTTAAAATTATGGATAGACAAGAAAACTTTGTTAAGCTTTCTAAAGGTGACATTGTGCAATATGTAAAACAAGCGACAAAAACTTCGCTTGACACTTATGTTAGTGTGTTGATTATGGAAAACAAAGCGGTAACTAAGCAAGTGTTAGATGACAATGGAATTCCGACGCCTAAAGGTGTAGAGTTTGTTAGTTTTGATGATGTCGTGCAAGGTGTTGAGCCTTTTGTTGATAAGGCTATTGTAGTTAAACCAAAATCTACAAACTATGGACTAGGTATCAGTATATTTGCAAATGGCACATCAAAAGAAGATATACTAAATGCGGCAGAAATTGCGTTTAGACATGACAAAACAATACTAGTTGAAGAATTTATTCAAGGTAAAGAATATCGTATTTTAGTTATTGGTAATGAAGTTGCGGCTGTGTTGCACCGAGTGCCAGCAAATGTTATAGGCGATGGAAAATCAAACATACGTAAATTGGTTGACATAAAAAACATGGATCCAGCAAGAGGGACAGGGCACAAGTTGCCACTAGAAAAAATTAAGCTTGATGATAACTCGGCATTATTTTTAAAACAAAGTGGACTTGATTTTGAGTATGTTCCACAAAAAGATGAAGTTGTATATTTGCGTGAAAACTCAAACATAAGTACGGGTGGCGATAGCGTAGATTTTACAGACAAAATCGCAGAAAAATTTAAAGAAATAGCGATTAAAGCAGCAAGATGTGCAGGGGCAAATATATGTGGTGTTGATATGATTATAGAAGATGTTACCGACCCAAGTTCGCCATTTGCCACTATTGAGCTAAACTTTAACCCAGCTATTCACATGCATTGTTATCCATATCAAGGAAAAGAAAGAAATATTGCAGGAAACGTACTTGATTTACTAGGATTTTCGACAAAATAGAGGCGGAGGGATTATACTGTGAACAAAAATAGAGTTAAAGAAAATATTATAGTCGTAATAGTTGGTATACTCGTACTGCTTATACTAACAAATATAGAAACAATGCAGGGGATGTTAGCGTTTATCGCAGGCGTATTTGTACCTGTAACATATGGATTTATTATAGCGTATATACTTCGAGGTCCGTTCAACTTTATTAGGGACAAAGCATTGCTATACAAAGGTGATGGCTCAAGGTTAGATAATGCAAAACCAGTATTTGCATTGTTGTTATCATACACGATGTTTGTTGGAATTGTAAGCATGTTGCTTATGATAGTTGTTCCGCAACTTTGGGAAAGTATCAACACACTAGTACCAGAAATCCAAAAACAATATTTTATTTTGGAACAATATATAGAAGAAGTTTGGGTTGAACTTAACGTAACTATGCCAGATATTTGGGTTCAAATTGAAGAAGGCTGGCAACAAGTGTTAGGATTTGTGACAGGTTGGCTGTCAAGCTTAATTCCAGGATTTATGAATTGGTTATTAGGTGTTACGTCAAGTGTTATTAATATGGTTATCGCATTAGTGTTCTCAGTATATTTCTTGTTAAGCAAAGAAATGCTTAGCAGACAAACGAAACAAATTGTATATGCGTTATTTAAAGAACCAACTGCAGCGTATTTAGTTCATGTAAAGAGAGCGTTTGATAAAGCGTTTTCAAGCTTTATTACAGGTCAACTTTTGGAGTCATTTATAGTAGGGGTATTATGTTTTATAGGTATGATGGTATTTAACTTCCCATATATGATGCTTGTTAGTGTAATTATTGGGACATCAAACGTTGTACCGATGGTTGGTCCATTAATTGGGACGATACCAGCTGCATTTATTATACTTGTTGCCGATATAACAAATCCTATGCAGGCGTTATGGTTTGTATTATTTATAGTAGTATTACAACAACTTGAAAGTAATCTTATATATCCAAGAGTTGTTGGTGGGTCGCTTGGACTGCCAGGGTTTTGGGTTATGTTTGCGATTACAATAGGTGGAAACTTGCTTGGGCTTCCGGGGATTATACTTGGAGTGCCAAGTGCGGCAGCTATGTATAAGTTGATTAGAGAAGCGACATACAAAAAGCTTGATGAAAAAGAACTCAAAATAGAATAAAGGTGTAAATTTCGATAGGTTGTGTTATAATATTTTATAATACAGCCTATTTTTGTATGCATATTTATTTTTTTTGAAAGGGGAACTTTATGTACGAGAAGTTTAAAAAACTAAAATTAGCGACAAAACTATCAATTACAACAGGGGGATTATTTTGTGTGGCGATACTTTTGCTAGTAAGTATGGTTACCGTAACAGTAGCAACAGAAATGCGTGGTTCAATGGAAAAAATATTTATAACAAAGGCAGAGGCAAATGCCCAGTTTGTACAAAACCTATTTGATGGGGCAACAACTTTATCTGTCAATTTAAGAGATTACATTGAAACAAATTATCAGGATTTAGATGCTAATGCGCAAAGAGATGAAATAAGTAGGATAGATAATAAACCAATGACTAAAGAATATCAGGATATGGAAGATTTTATTTTAAGTACAGCGTTTTCGACACTTATCCATAATGATACTTTAGCAGGGGTTAGTATATATTTTGAGCAATATAAATTTGATACAGCACGTCAAAATTATGCATTTGATATATATGGAGAAAATATTGTTGGGTTTAGGACAGACTATAGTAGTTATTCAAATTACGACTATTATTCAGTACCAAAGCAGACGCTTGAGCCGTATGTTACAGACCCTATGCGAAATGATAAGGACGAGTTAGTCGTGTATATATCATTTCCAATTGTGTATCAAAATGAGTTTAGAGGTGTTGTTGTTACAGGATTGTTAAGTTCTAGTTTTTCAGGAATTAACAATATCGCTGAGGATTACACAACGTTAATACCATCTGTTTTAAACAATCAAGAAAAAATCGTGTATGATGTGGTTGAGCCAGAAAGTGAGGGGCTAAATCTTGCAGTATTATTTACGCAAGAAAGTATTGATTATTGGGTTCAAACAACAAGTAAAGGATTGCCGTATCAGATTGAAATTGCACATAATGATGATTTTGGAGGAATGACAAAAATGGCTTTTGGACACCCGATAGATGTTGTTGATATGACGTGGTGGACACAAATTGTAATAGAGGAAGATGAACTGTATGAAACTATAACATTGTTATTATTTGAAATATTAATGTTCACAATAGTTGCATTAGCTATATTGATTATGGCGACAGGTGTTGTATTAAGAAATAGCTTAAAACCGTTAGAACAACTTCTTGGGGCAGCTGATAAAATGGTGCAAGGTGATTTGGATATCCAAGTTAATTTGCCGTATGACGATGAAATTGGACAACTTGGAAATAGATTTAGCGTTATGGCTAACACCTTGAAAAACATAGTAAACGATATTGAAGATGTTTTAAGACATATGGCAGATGGTGATTTTAGTGCGACGCATAATAGTAATGCAAATTATGTTGGAAATTTTGCACCGATAAAAGTATCGCTTGACCAAATAAGCCATAAATTAGAAGATACATTGCATAATATTAGTGTGACAGCAAAACAAGTTAATGGTGGAGCGTCTGAAATTTTGGTAGGTGCAACAGAAATTTCAAGAGGGACAACGAGTCAAGTTGATATTATTGATGAGTTTAGAGAAATAACACAAGAAATAGTGCAAAACATTAACAATACAGTAGCTCAAGTTGAAGAAAATACGAAAATCTCAAGCATGGCTAAGCAAAAGGCAAACGAGGGAAATACGGATATGCAAAAAATGCTTGAGGCTATGGAAACGATAAATCACTCAAGCAATACGATATCGTCAGTTTTAAAAACAATTGAAGAAATTGCATCTCAAACAAATTTACTTGCACTTAATGCAGCGATTGAGGCGGCGAGAGCAGGCGATGCTGGTAAAGGGTTTGCAGTTGTTGCTGCTGAAATACGTGAACTTGCAAATAGAAGTAGCGAAACTGTTAAAGAGGTTGAGCAGATTATTAAAGTTAGTATATCAAACGTTGTTGAGGGGAAAGAAATTGCAAATACAACAGCGAAAAGCTTGCGAGAAATTGCAGTTACGATTGACCAGACGGCTGGAATATCTGATAATTTAATTGTTGTGACGGAAAAACAACGAGATGGAGTGAAAAATCTTGTTGATGGAACGAAGAAAATCGCAGATATAGTTGAACTTAATGCAACAACCTCAAAAGAGAGCGAACAAATAAGCAAGCAGTTGACAGACCAAGCAGAGCAACTTACTAGTATGTTAAGCTACTTTAAAGTATAATATTTAAAGGGGGTGAGTGTATGAGAAATGGAGATGAAGCATCAGTAAAAGATATAGCCGAGCTAGGGTGTCTAATAATAAGACTGATTTTATTATCAGGATTTCTTTTTTATATGGTGGTAGTAGTACTTAATAAAGAAGATACAGTGTTTAGTTCTGGTAGTTTTTTAGCATCCGTTGTTGGTGATAGCACTTTAAAAATTATGGTTGCTATTTGTGAAATTGTGAAAGAGTTGTGGGTGATGGCTATTATAGTAACAGGATTTAAAGCTATAACTAAATATGGTTATAAAAAAATTTGGAGCAGATAATTTAAGCTAATAGAAAAGAAGATAGACTGGTAATAAACTATCTTCTTTTTTTGTGCTATTTAAGTTCAATCACAATATCATCACTAACAAAAGTAGGCTCTGGCATTCTGCCACTTTCAGCAGGAATTGGTGCAAAAGACACATTTAAAGTTAAACTTGTTGCGTCTTCAAGCAAGTTACCAACAAACGTTCCATCAACAACTGTTTTTAATTTTGTGTGTCCAACGCCTGGTTCGTTACTATAAGAACCAGAGCCAGTTAGAATGCTATTGCCAAAGTTATCCACACCGTCAATATCAAGTCTATGAGTAAGCTCAGGTGTGCTATAATATATTTTTGTTCCAGCAACGTTAGATGTCATATGAGTAATAGTTACAACTGCGTTATCGTCCAAAACAAATTCCAAATCCAAAGGATAAAACTCAGTATCTTCAAGCAAACTATCGGCAACTGTAGTAAAGGCAAAATCCCAAGTTGTAGGGTCTACGATGTCTGAGTTGGCATATGATTTGCCATATTTTATTTCGATATCAACGTCATCATCTAAGCCAATAACACTGTCGTCAAGTCTATAATCTATAATCATTCTATTTGTATAGTCATTAATAGGTTCTGTGTATCCACCACCACTTGGACAATGTGTTCCGTTTATATAAACACCTGCGTTATAACTTGTGCTATAGTTGTCAATTGGTTCGCTAGATTGGATTGTTGTTAAAACAGTTAGTGTATTGCCGTCCAAAATCACTTCGTCAAGCGTGATACTAACGCCATCGTGTGTAACGCTTTGCCCAACAACTGTTGTGTAGTTTGCAAGTTGCTGTGAAACGTTAAGTTCGTCAGCCAAATTACCAAACATATGAGAGGCAACAATAGGCGTTCCTCCTATAATTGCTATCCCTATCCCCGCCGCAGTCACCACTAATTTTTTGTATTTATTTTCCATTGATACCTTTATATTATTCTTTTTCAGTGTCATCTTTTTCATTGTCATTACCCCCTTTTTCATTCTTTTTTTATCAAATTCGCTAAAATTATTTACATCATTTTCATCAATTCCTACTACTATATCATTATACATTTCAAATATAGATTTCACATATTCATATTCTTCTATAGTGTCTACTGTGATATGCAAATCCTTCATGCTCCATTTCTCTGGGGCAAGCGGTCTATGTATATTAAACATATTTTCATTTTGATAATGATACTGTGTTATATGTTCGTGGCAATGGCTATCATCGCTACTGTCGCAGGCTTTTTTTAATGCATCATATTCTATAACTTCGACGCCGCTTCCATAAGGCAAATTTACAAAATGTGATAAATCTGCTTTTTTATTTTTATGATACTCAACAATAGCGTCCAATGCTTCTATTGCTACAAGTGGATTATCGCCTGTTGCTCGCACTACTGTAGACACATTATAAGCCTCTGCTGCTTTAGTATAACGCTGTAGCACATCTGTTTCGCTGCCTATAAAATAGAGGGCATTTGTTTTTTTTATAATGTCTTTAAAGTATGGAAAGCTATGCTCTGTTGTTGCCACTATTACAGCAGTAGAGTTTTTAGTTTTTCGAAGTCTTTTTATTGCTATTTCTAAAATACAAAGCCCAAGTATTTCTTTCAATGCTTTTTTAGGAAGTCGGCTAGAATTATACCTTGCCGCTAATATTATTTTTGTATCGCCCATTTATATACCTAATAAAAATTATATTTGAGGAAATATCTAAAAATGCTCTAATAATTAAAGAATAATTTTAAAACATAACCTTAATATTTTTATCGATATATTTTAATACATTTTTATTATTATTTTTTTATATAAACTAAGAGTATCAGTATTATAGACAGAAAATATCTAAGTATTATTTCAGAAAATATTATATTATTTTGGAGATAAAGTCTTTTCATCAAAAGAAATAGTCTTGTCGGGAGAATAAAATTTATCTTCTGGTATATCTGCATCTTCTGTAGGATTATTATATTTTATTAGAACATGGTCTATGCATTTATGCACAACAACTTCAAAAAAAACTTCTTTGCCACCAATTTTTATGCAACGGTCTACAGGATATATATGCACATCGCATTCCCAATTACAACAAAACTTATTATCTATGTCTATGTATATAGATTCGGGGATTTGATGACTAACAAACAAGAAATACGTTTTTAATTTGCAATCATCTGTATTATTGCTAAGAAACAAAAGACAGCTTTGAATTTCTCTAATGATATTAGATAATTGATTTACTAGCAGCATATAACCCTCCACGTATCCTAACGAATACATTTGGTAATATATAACAACTACTTATCAAGCCCTATATCTATCTATACTCCATAAATACATAGTACACATATCTTATCCTACTGTATTACATTATACTACAAAAATAAATATAATGCAACATATAAATTTAATTTTTTTAAAAAAATTAAATAAAAAGTTACACATAGAAAAATATAGAGTTATATATTCCACCTAAAAAGCAATATATAATAAAAAATAAGAAAAAAATTTGACAACTGGAAATTTTTGAATATGCTATATTATATGTGTAAAAACTTTTATTAAGGCTTTATTTAAGTTTCTACAAAAACATTATAAATTTAAAAATTAAAGTTGCTATAATACTTATATTAAAAAAATTAAAGTAACTGATAAGGAATATGCCTAGCATAAAAGATTTGTTATTGTTAAAGTAGAATGTCTTAATATATGGTTTAAGTTCACATTATCATAAAACTAAGGATTTAATAAAATAGCATTGATAAAAGTTATAATAATAAAGTTAATATTGTTAAATCTACTATAATAAAGATATAGTAAAAGGAGTTTATATAAATGAGTTATTTAGACGAGTTATTTTCATTAAAAGGCAAAGTTGCTATTGTAACAGGTGG
>LNZQ01000019.1 GCA_002007315.1 Epulopiscium sp. Nele67-Bin004 | reverse complement strand
TTAATATTTTTGCATAAGGTATATTTACAAATGCTTGATTGTTTTTGGGACCAAGATTTGCCTTATGCTTAAAGTTTTCGTTATATCCTATAACAATATTTCCTATATCGTTTTGTATACAATATTTGATTACCATATTGACTGCTTTATGCATATAGTCTGTTACTTTGTTATTTCGTTTGGATAAATTGATACATTGAGTTTTCGTATAATGTTTTTTGTTACCTTGGAGGTCTTTAATTCTTTGTAGTTTCGCATTAAGCTTGTTATACCACTGGTTTATTGATTTAATTTTTTTACCGTCTATAATGAAAGATTTTCCATTGTTTGTTACACATGTCATTAAGTTATTTACGCCTAAATCTATCGCTAGTGCATTGTCTTTATTTAGGTTGAGGTCTACCGCCTCTGCTTCATATACATAATGTATCTCGAAGTTCCTAGCGTCGTTTTTAGGGATTATTCTAACTTGATTAATATGTTTATCTTTTAATATATTAGGTATTTTAATAAAAATTTTTGGATGCGTTTTTTTATATTTTCTTGATTGTGGAATAGTTAACACTCCATCTTTTAATGGAAATGCACACATCGACATAAGGAAATACCCGTCTTTATCTAAATAGTTAGGTAATTTCACTTTAGACCAAGGGTACGTGCCTGCCAGTGCTTTGTTTCTTAACTCTTTATAGGAGTCAAACATAGCAACTACAACGAATAAAACTTGTTGTCCAACATGAGAGCCTAGCATAATATAGTTTTCGCTTGTTTTAAGTTCAGCACATAAAGTTGTATGGCTTGGCAATGTTTTGTTTTCAAACCATTGTTGTCTGCATCTGTATATCGCTTGATTTACTAAGTTTTTAGATAATCTAGTTAAATATTTTAGTTGTTTATATTCCGACTTTGAAAGTTGTTGTATAACGCATTTTGTTGTTAGCATCATCTGGCTTCACCTCCTATCTATTTTGGAGCATAAAAATGCCCCTACACATATTAGAGTTATAATTTTACCATTATTTTCTAATATGTATAGGGGTAAAGATAGTTTTTTGTGTTTTAGATTATAGGGGTGACACGTGTGACACGTTATATATGTTATATATAAAAAAAGTATTTAGAAATTTTTCTTAACCCTATATAGGAAACGTGTCACACGTGTCACCCTGTGTTCCTTTTTTGAGAAGTATCTAATTTTTATTCTCTCGTTATCTATATTAATATAATACCATATTTTGCCTAATTTTTCAACATAAAAGCTAAAAAGTGCCTCTATTATTTTGCTCATAAACATAAAGAGGCACATATGGAAATATACTTCGGCGAAAGTATATTTCAGATAAAAACCATATAAGTTGCCGCTTATGTCGGTTTTTAAATGATAATCGTATTATATATCAAAAAAAAAATAGCAAGACCTTTTTGTCATTTTATACACTATTTTTTAAAAATTTTATATGTATAGGGGTGGCGTATTCATCGCACATCTGAAGAAATGGGCTTTCTACGCTGTTTTCAGTAAATCTAATGTTTCTTGAGAGGGAGTGGTTTTAGTTGCAGGTATCATGCGTTACCCCCTGTGCTTTCTCTTTTGTTCTATTTATCTGGTTAAATGCCTGCTTTATTGCCACAGCACGACGTTTCAGCTCGATGTGCACCATCGGAAAACCGTTAACTAATATTGTTACATCATATCTGGTTTTGTGTGTCCCCTCCTTTTCTTCATATTGGTTAAGCACTTGAATGCTGTTGTTATGAATGTTTTTGGTGTCTATTAGCTTAATATTTTTTGTTGTATTATCATCTCTTGTGAGAAGTTGAACGTTATCTTCTTGTATTAACCTAGTTTTTTCTAAAATGCTATATTTGTTGTTAGATAGCTTCTCAACAAAAAAAGTTTTCCACTCCTTGTCTGAAAACTTATAGTTGTTTAATTTTTCAAGTTGGATTCTAAGGTTTTGTACTAGCTCAAGCGAAGTTTTTATTTTTATGCGTTCGTACCCTTGGTTTACTAGTCTGTTTATAAAGTCGTTCTCAAGTTCGGCTTCACTCTGGTATGCGGTGCTGTTTCGTGGCTCGGGTGTATATTCGGCAACCACTGTTGATTGTGTATTTTGTGCGATAATGTCCATTTTTGTCCCCCTAAAATTTTTAGTTTTCTCGTAGTTCTTCAATCAATTTCCCAATATTAGAACCTACACTTTCTTTTAATTGCTCTAAATCTTCTGCAAAACTCTTTTCATTTTCTATTGCCTTATTTATATTTTCTATAAACCATTCAATAGGAAATTCGCCTTTTTGATAGCCTATACACAACTTTTTTAGTTCTCTTTCTGCAAAAGTTTGATTATCTTCTTTTTTATTTTCTAATAATTCATCATTATTAATGTCATGCACCTCATCATAATGCAACAATAGCCAAAACTCAAAACATGGGTTGCTTAAAAATAAACGAAATGATTTTTCTTCACATTTTTTAATAGCTTTTCTTAATTGTTTAATAATAAAACTCTTTTTATCTCTATCCACAATAATACAGACTTTGTCTATTCTCGCATCATAAGTGATATTATCTGTATCATTAATTGTTTGCATATACTCATCCACATTTTTAATTATATCTAACGGGTGGTTTCCTCCCGTTTGCTCTCTATCTACTTGATGCAATTCAATTAGAGGATTAATATTTAATAAAGTTCTATTTTCTTGTATAGCCTCAAAATATATCGGCTCGGTTTTGTATCCTTCAAACGCCAAAAAATATTTTGGTTTAACTTGTAACTTATTATGGTGTCCTGCTCGTTCCCCAAAAGAACTAGTTTTTATCCTCATGTCAAATCCCCCAAATAATAACTATTAAAATTAGGGATTCCTCTATACCGCCCTTCTAAATAGGCAGTTTGTAATTTATTATCAAATATATTTTGATATTGCTCAAGTTCGTACAATTTTGATTCCCCGTTATCATTTTTATCTATAAACCAAACTTGATCTCTCGAAATAAAGTTTTTATCTAATAACCCTGTGTCATGTGTCGTCAATATAAGTTGTACATTATTACTTTTAGCAACTTCCAAATATATCTCTATTAGTTTGTGCATTAATAGCGGATGAAGATATCTGTCAATCTCATCAATAATATAAACGCAATGATGAGTTAATAAAATATCTATTATATCAATCAACCTTTTAGTTCCATCTGATAACTCGCTAAATTTGAAAGTTACATCATTAGCTTGCTTAAAAACTAACGTTTGGCATACAACTTCATCATTTACATAAGATAATACAAAATAGCCTGCTGATGTTTTTATAACTTTTGGCTGTCCATAAGTTTCCACCTCTTTTACCATGTCATAAAATACTGTGTGACTATTTGCTGAAACATGTGATTCTACCACGTCTAACTCTATTTCTATCAAATCAACTTTTTTTATTCCAGTGTCAAAAAACTGTACTAGATTGCTCATTTTGCTTAGTGTTTCTTGGCTTAAAAAATTATGGTATTGAGTTATCCCTGCTGAACCTAATCCTATATTTACAGAAAATCTTAAAAATATTTCTATTTTAGTAAAAACATCATAGTCCTCAACACTCTCTGCATCAATTGGAAAATATTTTAGGTGATAAAGAAATAATTCTTGCCCATTACTATTTTTGAATATATCAAAAGCATATTTTAGCAACGCTTTAAATTCATTTGAACCAATATTATCAGTGTCAAAAATCCATTCATCTTTTTTAATGTCTTTACTATAAATAATAATTTCTTCTGTTTGTCTAAGCTCTATAAGCCACTCAGATATAATTCTATCTTTATTTAATATAATCTCAAACCCATAAGCATAATATTTCCCGTCCAAATATAGCTCAAATTCAAAATAACTAGGCTCTAACTTGCATTTTTTATCTAACTTGAAGTAACTTTCTCTGTCTTTAAATGTAACTTTGTTAGCAATTTTTCTTTTTGCAAATTCTATTGCCTTGATAAAATTTGATTTACCTGACGCATTTGCTCCATATATAACGCCAAATGTTAGTAAGTTGATGTGCTCTGTATTTATAACACTATCCATGTTACTTTGGTCTTCGCCTTGTATAAAACTTATTTCTTGTAAGTCTTTAAAAGATAAAAAGTTTTTAACCTTAATTTTTACTATCATAGGTTATTGCACCTCCTTAAAATTTAATAACTTATCCCTATAATACTCATACTGTTGTTGTCTTGCCTTAATTTCAGCAGGTATCCCCGTTGTTAGGTCGTTCACCAGAGTGTCGAATTTGTCTAGTATGTCGACTATGCGTTGCTGTTCTTCCATTGAGGGAAGTGGTATAATAGACTTTCCAATACCTTTAGCATTTACAGAACTTATTTTTCCACTAGATACATATTTTAATAATTGTTGATGATATTTATGTGTTCTAAGATAATAGGCTATATATCTAGGATTTTGGTCTGTTGTGTAAATATAACATGCATCATGTATCGCAACTTTACTATCAGATTCCCATACAACACCTACGCCTAAATCATATTCATTTTCACCTGCTTGAACAATTATTATGTCATTTTTGGAGGCAAATCTCATATTTAGAGCTTTTTCATCTGTTAAAAAGGTATCTGTTTCTGTAGTTGATAAACCATATTTCGTATAAATATCTCCATAATGCATGCAATAAACACCTTTATCAACAATATCAGTTCTTACAAACCTCTTACCCCTAACAAATGTTCCAATATCTGATAATTCAACTTGTTTAAAGGTAGATTGATGAATCAAATTTTCCCGATAATATTCATACTGCTTTTTTCGTGCGATAACTTCTTCTTCTAGTAATGTTACAAGCTCTGTTGTAGCCTCGGTGAAATTATCCAAAATACGTACAATTTCGTCTTGTACAGCTAATGGCGGGACTGGTATTAGATATTTTTCTGTATCTCCAATGGATATTTGAGGTAACTTTCCACTTTTGGCTTTCTGCTGAAAATATAGTATATTATTTTGTAGGTAGTAATACAGATATTTTAAACTTGTATCAGAAATTTTAACAGAATAAGACCACATTTCATTTTTATGTGAAAACGGTTGTTCATAATATTCAAAGCCAATATTTCCTCTTGATTTAACGATAATACTAACTTCATTTATAATATCTTTATCTGGTATATCCCCATAATTAACATATGCTATTGTATTTCCACCAGCAAAAACCTTAATGGGGGCATTAGGTTTATCCAATTCTTTCATTTTTGTAGCCGTAATAGCTGTTCCTTTGTGTCTAGTGCAAACTTCCCCTAACGCCTTATACTCCACCCCATCAGGGCATAACTCTTGTATTAGTTCTTCTAATTTGCTCAACTATACCACCTCACTTCTTTTGCTTATGCTGTTTCTTCATTTTATCAGTATTTCTAATAGGCATACTCAAAATCTGCTCAGATAACGGCATATTTAGCTTAGGCTCAATAATATTAATCATATCGTCTAAACGCTCTAATACTACATCATCACTATATGGGTGACGGTGAATAATTTTATTTCTCATTCTATATTGAGATTGCAATTTTTCTATTTTATCATACCTCAAACCATTTTTATTAAGCAACATCAAATTCTCTACTATATAAGGAAAAATCCTAACCAATAAATCAGTCTTAACGTCTTCTTCTAATTGTGCAGTTTTAACAACTTTTATTAACTCTATTTCTCTCTTAGTTAATATTATCAAGTCACTTATAGTTTTAAGCTCCATACAAAATAGCCATCCTCTCCATATAAGAGTTTCTCTTAATCGCCTTATCTATATCTAGGTCTACCACAATCGAATTCGCATCATCTAGCCCCAACAGCTCGTTAATCCTCTGGTCAATCACCATCGTATCCCCTGCATCTCTACTGCCCTCATTAAAATCAACTATAATACACGCTCTGTCCTCACGTGTCAAAATTCCACGTTGAAAATTCCCTGCAAGCACAACCCTTTTTATGTCATACTCTCTCACCACTTGTTGAACAACTTCTTTTATTCTACTAATTCTAATACCTCTCATATTTAACCCTCCTATATTTCCAAAATTATTTTTTCTATCTCACCACGTAGCACCTCTTGTTTTGCCACTATATCAGAAATATTTTTGTTAAGCACCTCAATATCAACAACTTCCCTAGTGTCCTCCTGCTCAACATACGTTGACACTGACAAATTGTATTCATTGCTTTCTATTTCTGCAAGCTCTGCCAACTGTGCAAAATACTGTACGTCTTTCCAATCCACAAGAGCATTCAATATATTTTTTATGTTGCTAGCCTCAAGTTTATTGTTGTTAGTAACTTTTTTGCACTCTTTAGAACCGTCTATAAACAACACTTTGTTATCTTCTTTTCCTTTTCTAATCACCATTATGCAAGTTGCAATGCTCGTCCCAAAAAACAAATTATCGGGTAGCTGAATTATACTTTCGATATAGTTGTTATCAACCAAATATTTTCTAATTTTTTGTTCTGCACCCCCACGATACATAACCCCTGGGAAACAAACAATCGCCCCTCTTGCCCCTTCAGCAAGCCAAGACAACGAATGTAAAACAAACGCCAAGTCAGCCTTTGACTTTGGAGCTAAAACACCAGCTGGTGCAAAACGTGGGTCATTAATCAACAGCGAATTGTCGTTGCCCTCCCATTTTATCGAGTATGGCGGATTAGACACTATCGCCTCAAACGGCTCATCATCTAGGTGCATCGGGTCAGTTAGCGTGTCCCCATGCGTTATGTCAAACATATCAAACCCGATATCATGCAAAAACATATTTATACGACAAAGGTTGTACGTTGTGATGTTAATTTCTTGCCCATAAAATCCATTTCTCACATTTTCTTTACCTAATATCTTTGCAAAATTTAATAACAGCGACCCACTTCCACAACAAGGGTCATACACTTTGTTAACTTGCGTTTTACCTATTAGCGTAATTTTAGTTAATAGTTCCGACACTTCTTGTGGCGTAAAAAATTCACCCCCACTTTTGCCAGCACTTGACGCATACATTGTCATCAAAAATTCATACGCATCACCAAACGCATCAATCGAATTGTCCTTAAATTCACCTAAATTCATGTCTGCGATACCATCTATTAGTTTAACAAGTTGCTCATTACGTTTTGCAACCGTCCCACCTAGCTTGTTGCTATTAACGTCTATATCATCAAACAAACCTTTAAAGTTGTATTCGCTTTCGCTGCCCACTGCTGAAGACTCTATATTTTTAAAGATTTTTTCCAAAGTTTCGTTCAAGTTTTCGTCTTGTGACGCTCTATTTTTCACATTCCAAAACAATTCGCTTGGCAAAATAAAAAATCCTTTTGTTTCAACCATATCTTCTCTAGCTTCTTCCGCTATTTCATCATCTAAGTTGGCATACTCAAATTCCAAGTCCCCTGCCTCATGCTCTCCTTTGTTGATATAGTTTGCGAAATTCTCCGAAATGTATCTATAAAACAGTATCCCCAACACATAATGTTTGAAGTCCCATCCGTCAACACTTCCTCTCAAGTTGTTTGCTATCGTCCAAATAGCTCTATGCAGTTCTGCTCTTTCTTGCTCTCTAGTATTTTGTGACATCTTTTGTCCACCTTCCAATAATTTAATTGGCTACATTATAACACACAAACATATATTTTCATACAAAAAAGTGGTGCGTACATAAGCACACACCACTTCATATTAGTCGGGAATTCATACCCTATAATTATTTGTCGGAGTAGTCATCTCCATCTTTATATCTATATTTTACAACCTTTACATTCCAAAGTCAACAAAAATCAATCAACTTCCTAATTTTGCAAAGCATCTATTAAAATTTTATCTACCCCATTATCAATATCTTTTTGGGATAATGTATAGGATATATCTTTCAATAAAAGTTTGATTTCTTTCTCATATGATACATAAGGCTCATTAGCTTTTTGACACCTTAATATATTATATGCCAATTGAATAGATTTGTTTACTACTTCTTGTTGATATAGATTTTTCATTATTTTAATTCGAAAATCTATATCGACCCCTGCCAATAATTCCTTTATACTCATTTCATATAGTATCACTCTATCTTTATCATCTATTTTCGCCTTAACAGTCTTATCTTTTTCCTTTAAATTTGAAAATCTATTAGCATTTAAAGTTCGTACTTGATTATATACAGCATAAGTTTTTTTATTTCTTAAATTGCTTGGTAAACCTATTACGTTATCCAATCTAATTTTATTTATCCCCTCTCCTCTATCACTACTAGTTAACGGCATAACTATAAAAGTTCGTTTATCCACATTCTTTTTTAATACTACTGCTAAATGCTTATTATTAAATTCAAATTCTTCCACTGGATCAAAATTCACAAAATAAATATGCCCAATCTTTATCTCACTAGACCTCATTTTCTGTCCCCCTAGTCTCACTATCGAATTGGCTACATTATAACACACAAACAAACAAAAGTCCCCTAAAATAATCAAATAGGGGACTTTGTCGTTATCTATTAAACAAATAAAACTCGTACAACACCATATACAACGTTTCATTTGTAATCATGTCATAATGTGTTAGCTCATATATGCTTTCTTCAGATAAAATATTTTCTTTTTTCATAGCTTCAACTTTTGTATCAAAATCAATCATCGTATCTCTATCTAGCATTTGCCACAACACACTTATAATATCACGTGGTGGAATTGGCGTAGACATATTTTTATAAATATAATCAGTGAACGGGAACGTTGCATCTGTACGCACAACCATCATATTTAACGCATTGTAAAACATAACTTCTGTTGCAATATCATCAAGTCTTAGGTCATTTTCATACCCACCACTCATAAATCCAAATGAATATAAGAAGTTAATCGCTTCTTCTGCTTTAAGTCCATCATAGTTGTATGGAATATGCAAATCTTCAAGATATGCACCTTGCTTTACAAGAGTCTTTTGGATATCTCCAACCATATTGTGGTCATAAGATATTTCTCTAAACGTAACATCATTGTTGATAGAATATGCAGCCGCAACTCCTGCTGCCTCAGCTGTCGCCATACCGATAGGCACAACTCTTGCACTACCAAACGCCAGCGGGTCAAAACTCGCACTTCTTCCCACAACTAGCAAGTTGTCAATTTCTTTTGGAACAAGACATCTAAACGGTATACTATAAGCAGCTGGGTCACCAAGTACATACCCCGTGTTATCCATATTTGTCGTTTGAACGTCAACAGGGTAACTTCCCCATGCAATTTTGTCTTCAAAGTTTTTATTTTGCATAACGTCAACAATACTTAATGTATATTCACCCTCAATATGGCGCGACTCTCTTATATAAAGTTCTTCCATAACACCTGCAAATTCAGCATTTTCAAACCCTGGAATTTCATGACGCATATACTCTATAAGGTTTCTAACTTCTGCCTCTGCTTGGTCAAATATTTTTGCAATATCGTCATCATCAAGAGGATCATAACTAACCATTTGTATCATGTTTAGTAACGCCGAGTCATCATTTTGTCTACCTATGTTTGGCCCTCTAACTTTTGTGTTTACTGAAATAGGTTCATACCCTTTCATTTGAGGTGCAAATCCCCATATCGAATAGTTGTTATAATATGCATCATAAAGTGACTCATTTGCTTTAATTGCACTTTTCATTTTGTCCCATTCTATGCCTTCAACTTTAAATATAGGCGTAATCGCTTGCATTTGGTCTGGCAAATTTAGCGTTTCAAGCCCAATAGTAAACGGTACACCCGCTTCAGCTGCGATATCTGCATCTTGTGTTGCATCAATCAAAACTGTTCCATATATGTCATACTCTTGCCCATTTGTTACAGCTGTTACACCAACAACAACATTATTTTCAACAATAGGGTGAACCGAGTCCATTCCAAGTTGCAACGTAATATCATCTTCTCTTGCTATCATCTTATTAAATACAGCCTCAACCTCAGTAACATCAAATGAATCACGGCTATATTTTTTGTTTATTATGGTCGGGCGCGAGCCTGTGTCTTCAAGAAATTCTTTAAATATTCCTTGTGTTAGTAGCGTTGCTGTCCCGCCTGCTCTAGCCTCATAATAGTTCATATCCAAACTGTTTAGCCCCGCTAATGTGAATAACCCACCTATTCTTTCACGGCTATCTATTAGCAGCGTGGTCATGCCGTTTCTTGCACTGCTTAAAGCTGCACTAATACCTTCTGGGTCAGTTCCAATAACTATAACATCAAACGTCATTGATGCTGTATCCTCTATATTTTGAGGCGGTTTTATAATCGGCAAACTACGTTCATACATAATCAACGCACCTGCTATAACACAGCCAAGCATCACAACTAATCCAAGTACTTGGGCTATCTTCTTCATATTTTTTGAATTTTTGTACTCTTGCAAACTCTTAATATTCATTCGTGTCTCCTTTGATAGTTAAATTAAAACGGTAATAATATTAAATATATTTATTCCAATTATTACAACCATTACAATATTAAATAGTTTTTCTACTGCTACATCGTCCATTTTTGTACTCAAATAATCACCTAAAAATCCTCCTGAAATCCCCCCAACTATCATGTATCCAACCATACTTAGGTCATATCCCTCAAGTCCTTCAAGTAAAACAACACTTGTTAATGTTGACATTTGCGAAAAGAATATCGCAAAAATTGAATATATAGCTGCATCTTTAGCATTGCACGAAAACAGCAACGTTATTACAATAACATTTACAGGCCCGCCACCTATGCCCAAAAATGCCGATATCGTTCCCATAAAAGTTCCCGCAAGCACACAAATCAACGGATTTGTTACATTATAAGTTCTAATTTTATCTTTTAGCACTCTCATTACTAATATTATTATCATTAGTGCAGCCAAACATATAGATTGTATCATTTGTGCGGTGTCTTGATTTTCAAAAGCGGCCAAAAATATTTGGAAAAAGTATTTTCCTAATACCCCTCCTATTACTGACCCAAGCGACAGTGGTAACAACTTGCTATATTCAAATGTAGCTTTTGCAATAAACTTTTTTGCTAGAGATGCAATTGACATCGCAAACACCGAGCATGACGACAAAACCCCGATTGTAGATAGGTCAAAATGTCCAAACGCATCAAGTATAGGCTTAATCATTACACCTCCGCCAAGTCCCGAGATTGCACCGATTGTTGACGCCACAAACCCAATAATTAAGTATAAAATTGCCATATTATCTCCCCCTAATATAGTTTTAATAGTTATATTTTACCCTATATTTAATCAGAAAGACAAGAAAAACTTTTGTCTACTTATTATCTTAAATATATTTTTAAGCACTATTTCACCTATATTTAGCTTGAAAGGCAATCAAAAATTTTTATCTACTTATTATTTTAGCTATATTTTTAAGCATAATAGAAATTGTCCCATCAGGATTATCTATAAACTCTATAACACTATCATCTTGCGCCACTTCGGTTGGTAACTTAATTTCTATCCCCGTATTTGTCATTATTTTGTGCGACACATATTTTTTTGCCTCTCGCTGACTGCCTATTTCTATACTATCACTTGCCACGCCATACTCCTCCAGACGTGTTTTGTATGCCTCCTTAACTTCCTCATGTTCAGCAAATGTATCCTCAAGTACTTTGTCTATAGGAATTTCGCTAGTTTCAAAAATGCTATCAGCAACATTTTGTTTGAAAGTTGTTAGAGCTTTCGTTGGATTTTCAAAGTGTTCTTCTATAACTTCATAAGTTACTTCTTCAACAAGTTTTAGAGTTTCTCTTATAGACAACTCTTTTTCGATTTCAAATAAATCCGTTAAATACATTCCTTTTGTTTTGTCCAACACTCTAAGTTGTCTCGTGTCTAGGTTGATAAGAATAGACTCTGTAATGCGTTGCTTGCTTGACGGGAAAATTGCCTTACATTTTACCATTTCCGTAACGCCCCCCAGCCCGTTGTTGTCGTTAACATAATGAGTATATTCTTCCTTGTAATTCAGTTTTAGTATACCCAAATAATTGATTTCCTCTTTAATAAATTGAGTAATTAATAAATCACCGCTATCAATTTCTCCATATGTAGACATATAATTGTAAAATCTGCTTGCAATTCGCTTTGATGTTTCTATAAATTTGTCGTCCTTGAAGTTTGCAATTAAGTCTAACATCTCGGAATTTTCCTTAAATTGTGCGGGTGCAACACTTGCATTTTCAAAAAGTGTCATCATATGCTTTGTAATAAATTTTTCGTTGCCGTCGTCCATATCAAGGTGTCCTTTTGATAGGATAGGTTGTCCCACTTGTAAATCTAAAATGTGGATAATTGCTCCTTGGTACACAATACTCATTAAATCACCTCATAAAATTAATTTGTTTTTTATACAACAAAAAAAGGACTGTTGTAATTAACAGCCCTTTCTTTATTCTTATAACGGAGAAGGTGGGATTCGAACCCACGGTCCCTTTCGGAATCACTAGTTTTCAAGACTAGCTCCTTAAACCACTCGGACACCTCTCCAAAAGTGTTCCTTGCTTAACTTCTTTCATAGTATAGCATAGTGGCTGACATTTGTAAAGTACTTTTTTAAATTTTTTTTAGTTTTTTTGTTGAAGCTAGATATCTAGCTTTTATATTCAAGCTCCATCACTTGACACGTATGGTCTTTTCCCTCGGTATAATCTATCCCAACTATCAAAATATTTCTCCTGTATCTCTCAAATAAAGATACCGCATATTCTAGGTCAATTATTTGATTTATTGCTGTTTGTGTACCTTTATTGCGTTTTAATTCTATAATTATTGGTATCTCTCTAGTTGATATCGGATGAAAAATAAAATCAGCACGTCCTTTTCCTGTGTGCTCCTCTTTCTTTATTATATATTTATCTCGTGCCGACAAATACGCCAAACTTACAACGCTACTTAATCCATTTTCATGGTTATAGTCATATAGCGTTATTTCTTGGTTATGAATATTATGCAATATTTTAGCCATAGTATCTGTGTCTCTTAACAAAGTTGCTTGTAACATTTCTTTAGATTGTTTAAATAGTTCTATAGTTTTTCCAAAACATTTATCTTTTAAAGCTTTTTCAAATTCTTGCATCAACTCTTTATTTGGGATACTTAATAATTCATTAAAATATGTCAAAAACCCTAATGTTATCATAAGCGAATAAATTTCTTCTTTGGTTTGTGGAAGTTCTCCACCTGCTCTAAAATCTTCTATTTGCGATATTTCTACCTCCTCATAATTTACCATTCGGATTATATCATCTCTTACCCCTACTGGATCTATTTCAAGATACTCTAATACCTCATTCAAATTTCCTGTATTTAGCCAATAACTTCTGCATTTACGTTTTTTTATAGCCATATTTACACTTCTAGGATTGAATATTTGTACCCCATTTTCTGATTTATAACCATTATACCAGTATGCAATAGTTTCATAGTTCATATTAAATTGTTTGCATAATGATTTAACTTCCATCTCACTGAACCTCCCACAGCTAAAGCAGTGGGGTTCTAAAAGTTAATAAAAACTTTATTTAAGAAGTTTGATAGCTTATGCTACCCTTTTTCTTATCGGCGTGTTCAGTTCGCCTCTACCGTATAAACTCGCAAAATCGCAAGTTACAACGCTACTTTTAATGTGTGTTTATATCCTTTTGACATCATAACCTTTTCGTTGTATCAGTTGTTTTGTTGTTGTTTGTTTTGGA
>LNZQ01000018.1 GCA_002007315.1 Epulopiscium sp. Nele67-Bin004 | reverse complement strand
CAAAAACTGCCTGCCCATCTGTGGAGCGATTATTAGCGAAATTTGATTGTAATGAAGACGTTATTTGTATAACTATAACATCAAAATTGTCTGCTACATACGCTACGGCGTTGATTGCTAAAGACTTGCATGAGGAGGCAAAAAAATCTAATCGTGTTTACGTTGTTGACTCACTTTCTGGGTGTGCAGGACAAGGACAGCTTGTAAAGCTTGCTTGCGAACTTAAAGCTCGTGGAATGTGTGCCGTAGAAATCGTAAAAGTACTTGAAGCTAAAAAACATGATTTGGTGTGCTTTGGATATTTAGAAACGTTAGATAACGCCGTAAAAAGTGGTCGTATAAGTCCGCTTAAAGCTAAAATTGCAAGTACACTTAACCTTAAAGGTATCGTACATGTTACTGACGGGCTTGTTGTACCTGTTGATAAAGGGCGCGGCACAAACAAAACAATAGATAAAGTGTTAAAGTACGTTGATGAAAATAGTGGCAATCCAAATGGAAAAGAAGCTATTGTGTGCCATGCAAATAACATTCAAGTAGCTAAAAAAATTGAACAACTATTGCTAGATAGAGGATATACGAAAGTGTATCTAAGCGTGATTGGTCCTGTTATGGGGACTCATACTGCAGAAAAAGGTATTATAGTTGCAACTATATAGAAAGAATGCCCTCACGGCTTGTGGGGGCATTTTTGTTATAGATAGAACTTTTATCTGTTGTGCTCAAAATAAATATCAAACACTTCTTGCATGTTTATAGTTATTTTGGGGCTTTCAAGCTCTAAAATATAATCATTCTCATTATAGTTTTCTAATTCTTTTTGCTCAACTGCTGAATAAACTTGTCTATCTATAACAGTCTGGTATTCCCCTGCTTCACTAAGCTTACTCATGCAAAAACTATGTTTTAAATAGTCCACTTCTAAAAAATATGGGATTTTATTTTCAGCATATATTTGTTTTTTCTTCTCACGCTCAACTTTTCCATTTGAACTTGACCACACTTCTACTACTAATTTTGTGTTGTACTCCCCTTTGGCATTATTTTTACACTCAAGTGCAACATCAGGAACAATTTTAGAATTATGTTTTTCTGACTTAACTTCCAATGTATCAGAAGTAACAATGCAATGCTTTCTATTTATTTGTGTTCTAATTTGATAACCTATTTCAGTTTCTATAATCCCATGCAATCGAGTTGGCGTAGCTTGTAAGTATATTACTCCCTCAATTATTTCTGTCTTTGGCTTATTTAAAATTTCATCTTGTTCTTGTGTCAACATAACTCCACTTCCTTTCTTTAGATAATTGTATATTGCCAACTGGCACATTGTCAAACATTTGCATTTTGCTGATTTCCATTTTATAATGAAGATACTCCAACAATAGAAAGGGATACATCTATGATATTATTATCAACACAAAATATTTCAAAAGTTTATGGCGATAAAACCATTTTTAAAGACATCAACTTTACCATAGAAAGCACCGACAAAATAGGCTTAATTGGTATTAACGGTACAGGCAAAACAAGTTTTTTACGACAAATAGCCCTGCAAGACACCCCCGATAATGGTGAAATCATCACTTCAAACCAACTTGAAGTTGAATATTTGTCGCAAGCTCAAGAATTTGACAGCAAAAGCACTGTTATCCAACAAATATTTAAAGGCACATCGCCATTTATGAAAGTGCTACAAAGCTATGAGATTACACTTGCCCTAATCGCACAAAATCCGATGGACGAAAAACTCCAACAAAACTTAATTCGTCTTAGCGAACAAATGGACGCACACTCGGCTTGGCAAGTCGAAAGTGAGGCAAAGGCAATACTGACAAAGCTTGGTATAACAAACTTTTTGCAACCTATAAAAGAATTGTCTGGTGGGGCAAAGAAAAAAATCGCTATTGCAGGTGCACTAATTAGACCTTGCAACTTAATTATACTTGACGAACCTACCAACCACCTAGACAACGACACAATTACTATACTTGAGGAAATTTTAGCCTCAAAAAAATGTGCTATTATGATGGTAACTCACGATAGATATTTTCTGGATAGAGTTACAAATAAAATTGTTGAACTTGATAGTGGAAACTTGTACACATACGATGGAAACTACTCAAAATTTATTGAACTTAAAGCAGAGCGAGAGGCAAATCAAGCTAAAATTGAGAGCAAAAAGCAATCTCTGTATAAGCAAGAACTTGAATGGATGCGTAAAGGAGTTGAGGCACGCAGAACCAAACAAAAAGCCCGTAAAGAAAGGTTTTACGACTTGGAAAACAACCTAAACAATACACACAAAGACGAGCTTGCTATCGACCTTGCCACAAGTCGACTGGGTAAAAAAGTTATCGAGATGTCACACGTTAATAAGACACTAGGCAACAAGTGTCTGCTTAAAGATTTTAGCTATGTATTTACACGTGATGAGCGTATTGGTATTGTTGGCGATAACGGTATCGGAAAATCAACATTACTTAATATGATTACCCAAAATATGATGCCTGACTCTGGAACTATTGAAATTGGGGATACCGTTAAAATTGGCTATTATACGCAAGAAAGCGTGCTGGACGAGAGTATGCGAGTTATTGACTTTATAAAAGAGAAAGCATCTTATATCGAGCGAAAAGACGGGACGTTTGCGTCTGCATCAAAAATGCTTGAAACTTTTTTGTTTACTAGCAGTATGCAATACACACCTATCGCAAAATTGTCGGGGGGTGAAAAACGTCGCTTGTATTTGCTTAGCGTGCTTATGGAAGATATAAACGTGCTGTTGCTTGATGAGCCGACAAATGACCTTGATATTCAGACGTTGCAAATTCTTGAAGATTTTATTGATAATTTTGACGGACCTGTTATTGCCGTTTCGCATGATAGGTATTTTCTCGATAGAATTGCAGATAGGTTGTTTGTATTTGAGGGGGCTGGTGTTGTTAAAAATAGCATAGGTAACTATACCGATTTTGTTCAGCATAGACAGCAGGAAGTAGCTGTTGTTGATGCACCAAAAGAAACGACTAAAACAGTTAAAACTACGTTGACTCGTAAGCCTAAGTTTACGTATCAAGAGCAACGTGAGTTTGACACTATAGAGGAAGTTATCGCTGAACTTGAAGATAAAATTGCGAATGTTGACGCTGAAATGATTAAATTTAATAGTGATTATACTAAACTTCAGGAACTTACTAGCGAAAAAGACGGGCTGGAAGAACAGCTTATGGAAAAAATGGAACGTTGGGAATATTTGACGCTATTAAACGAGGAAATAAACGGATAGGGGCAATTATCATATTTCAATAAGGTAGGGGCGGTCACTTGCCGCCCATATACATACTCATTATGGTTTATAGTTTTACGGGAGACTAATAGCCTCCCATACAGATTATATTTCGCCCATTTAGGGTTACTGTACACGGCTTATAATTTGGTAGATATTTTCCCATACAGATTATATTTCGCCCATTTCCCTAAGTTGCATCAATCCTTTTAACACACCTTGATTGTTATTAGTATCTGTTACATATTTTGCAACTTGTTTTACACAATCTTTAGCATTTTCCATAGCAAATGAATATTTCACTGCTTCTAACATTTCTATATCATTTTCGCCATCACCAAACACACAAATTTCATCTGGCGTTATTCCATATGACTTCGCAAGCTCAAGCACTGCACTTGCTTTATGTGCATTGTCCTGAATAACTTCAACATATTCTTCACATGCTGATGCAATCATTATGTTTGGAATTTCTTTAAGTTCTTCTATACATCTTTTGTTTGACTCAGTATGCAAGCTTTTTGAATCAATTTTGAGTATATTTATATTTTCAAAATCGCCTACTTCTTCCATTTGGATTAGGTTTTTTGCATAATATGCTCTATTAAACAATGGAATATCTTTTTTATCTTCGACAGAACATCCCCTCATGCTCTCTGACATAAAAATATGCTCGTTATAATACTTATCTTCATCATAAAAACTATATTTAGTATCATTTTCACCATATGCAGTCAAATGCATATCATATTTTTTAAATATAGCTAGTACTTGCAACAAAATATCTTTATCAAACGGTGTATATGCTGTTTCATTTGGCCATCTAATCTCATGTCCATTATTTACAATCATGTCACATTGTATATCATATTTTTCTGCTAAATAATATGACAATGTATAGTTTCTACCTGTTGCAATTACTATTTTTTTACCATCGTTTTGTAGTTCTTTAATCATATCTACGGTATGGTCGTCAAAGCTTTGGTCTTTTTTTAGTAGTGTTCCATCTAAATCAAACACAAACATTTTAATCATCAGTTTTGCTCCTTTTTTACGTAATAATACCTTTTATATCATACAACAAGTTTGAGAATATTTGCAAGAAAAAGTTTTTGTATGCCATAAAAATGCCCCTAAGATTTATATCCTAGGGGACATTGTATTACTCAGCTGTGTTAAAGTTTTTTGCTATTCTTTCTGCAACACATGCAAGCTCATAATACCTTAACGTGCTTACAGTGTCAAAAGTTGTTTCGCTTTTGCCGATTAAGAATCCTGTTGATGCACAAGCTTGTACATATGCTTGTAGGTCGCTTGACACGTCAGTGTATGCAACTGTTTGAACTTCGTTGCTTGGGAATGCTGTACCCAAAATCATAGCAAGGTCACCTCTTGTTATAACTTTTGCGTCGTCAAATCCTAAGTTTTCAAGTGCTTCTATCGTTGCTTCGTCCAAAGTTGTTGCTTTTGTTATAGCATTTATAACATCAACATAAGTTACTTGTGCTGTTGAGTTAACTTGTGCTTGTGATACAAATTCGTTTGTCACTGCGTAAGTTACCGCATCAAGTGCCCACGCTGGAACGTTTAAAGATAACGTTTCTGTCGCTGTTGTGTTAGTTTTAGTTGTTGCTGTAGTTGCTGATGTTGCAACTGTTGTTGATGTTACAGATGTTGTAGATGCTTGACTTACTGGTGTTGCAAATATAGTTCCTGTTTGTGTGTCTTTGTATGAACTACTGCTATAACTTGGATAAGTCACCGTTGGAGGTATTGGACTTATATTGTTGTCATTGTCGTTGTCATCATCGTCGTCATCATCATTGTCGTTATCGTTATCGTTATCGTTGTCGTCATCATTATCGTCATCATTGTCGTTATCGTTGTCGTCATCATTATTGTCATCATTGTTGTCATCATTGTCGTCATCATTGTTGTCATCATTGTCGTCATCATTATTGTCATCATTATCGTCATCATTATTGTCATCATTATTGTCATCATTATTGTCATCATTATCTGGCTCTGGATTCAGCTCTGGCTCTGGATTCGGCTCTGGCTCTGGATTCGGCTCTGGCTCTGGATTCGGCTCTGGATTATCTGGATCTTCTTTTATTGTTATCGTTTTGCTACCTGTAACAGTATTGTTATCCCTGTCTGTTACCTCATAATAGATTGTATAAGTACCTACGGTAGTGTCATCAACATTGCTAGTATCAACTTGAATTTTAGATGTTAGGACTCCATCTTCAATGTCTGTTGCTGTTACACCATCAGTTGCACTATATGTGTCGCCTAAGTATATAGAAATGTTATCTCCAACCTCTAAAACTGGTTGGTTTACGCCTGATACATCTGCCGTTATAGTTCCTGTATATCGCCAACTTGTTCTTTCGTCATTGCTTGTTGCAATTGTTGCATTGCTTCCTGTATACGTTATTTCACCGTTGTTCCAGTTTGTCGTGCTGCCAGAAATTGCAATAACGCTTAAATCATTACTATATGGGTGTGTTATGTTTGATACGTAATCTGTAAAATCAACATAATCGTCACCAACTGTGAATGGGTTTTTGATATATATCGTGTTATCTCTACTTCCCCAAATTGTGCCTTGGATATCTGTCACTGTGCGTATATATCCAGTGCCTGATGCCATTTTAAAGTCATAAAAATCGGCTGGCAAGTGTGTTGTTGTTGCATTTGTGAAGTTTAAAGTCTTGATATTTTCCATGTCAAATATAAGTTCATCAACTTCTGTTAGTCCGTCATGCACATATTCTTCCAATTTTGTTGAGTCTGCCAACCATTTTGGAATTGTGTCAAACGCTGATGGCAATGTTAAAACTTTAAGGTCTTGCATTGAAACTTCATCTTCAGTTGGTAAAGTTCCGTCGCTACCTGTGCCACCTAAGTACAACTCTTCTAGTTTCCCTAATGACTCAAGAAAACTATAATCTTCAATATATGAATTTGTTAAACTTAACCAAGTTAAGTTTGGTGCATTGGCTATTAGCTCAAAGTCTTCAACTTTGTTTGCATTTTTGATTTGTAGGGTAACTAAGTTTAGTAACTTATCTTGTAAAAAGTCTATAGTTGTCAGGTTTGTTGCTTCCCCTAAAGTAATTGTTTCTATATCCGTTAAATACTTTAAGTTTGTTGCATCTTCGCCTAGATAGTGTTGACTTGAAACGATAGTTGAGTTATAGATAAAATGCGTCACATGACTTAGATATTTAAACTCCTTTGGGATATTATCAATTTTTCCATATCTACTTTCATACCATACCCATCCTGGAGAAAAATCTGCAAAGTGATATAAGTTCAATTCCTCTACACTAGTTATGCTACTATCTTGACCCACTAAATACGTTGTAAGCCAGTTTGTGTTTTCTTCTGTTGTTAGTCCTAGTGGGAAGTTAACTTGAACACTACCCGACCAAGTACGTGATGTGCTTGTTTGCCCTGTACAAATAGCTGTTGAAAAGCTTAGTGCTAATCCTGCTTCTTGTCTGTATAGTATTTTTTCACGTGTGTTCGGATCTTTGTAAGTAACATCTTCTCCGTCATTCCATGAAACGTCTACATAACTATCTACATTTCCATTAGAGTCCATAATTTGAATTGGATTTACAAAATAGCCGTCTTCGTCAAGTTCAACATCAACTTCGCTATTTGTTGTTAAATTACCACTTAAACGATTCGTATAATTTACAAAATTTTCAGGTATACGTATAATATCGTTCACAGAACTGTAATAAAAAGTACTTAAAGTAGCCTTTTCAAACAAACCACTTGGTATTTCTTTCATAGTACCACTATTAATCATATTAAGTTTAGTTAAATTAGTTAGCGAATCTAAACACATAATATCTTCAATATCATTACTAGCTATGTCTAAATCAGTTAAACTAGTTATAGTACCAAGTGGACTAATGTCAACTATATCATTGCTTGATAAATCTAGCGTTGTTAAACTTGGCAAGTCTTTCATTCCATCAAGATTTACTATATCATTAACATCCAAACTTGCACTTTTCAAATTAGGCAAGTTGTTTAACCCACCAATATCCACCAAATCATTATATCTTACAGCCAATGTTTCTAAACCAGTAAGATTATTAATTCCCTCCAAATTAGTTAAATCATTAAATGTTAACGTTAATGTTTTTAAGTTTTTGAGGTTTTGTAAGTCCTTAATGCTATCTACATCATTATAGTACAAATTTAATGTTTCTAAATTTGTTAGGTTTTGTAAAGGTGTTAAATCAAATATAGCATTATACTGCAAATTTAATGTTTTTAAACTTGTTAGTGATGCTAAATTATCTATATTATTTAATCCATATCTAAGTCCACTAGCAGCAGAAGTCCTACCTAGCCTTAATGTTTCTAAGTTACTGCAATATTTAATTTCCTCTGGTACAGATTGGTAGTCACCATCACTATATGAAAATTTGGTATAAGTAAACGTCAGTAGTGCCTCAAAGTCATCTTTAGTTAACTCGTCTACCTCTTTTTCTAGTGTACTTGCAACAGTCTGTGTAAACCAGTTGTCGTCAACCTTAAAATCCGACATAACTTGGACATCATAAGTTATAGCTGGGCTTGTCGTTACATAATTCGGCAAAAATGTAGCACTCGCCTCTGGAACTTCACTGTTTTCTTCTAATTCTAATTCTTTCTGCTTCTCATAGTCAATTTCTGCTTCTGAGATATTCGTTTGCCCTGTCGTTTCTGTCGCAAAAACGCTTGCACTAGAGCAAACCATACTAGTAGCGAGTACAATCGCTAATCTTTGTCTTAATTTCATCTCTAAACCTCCGTATTTTCTTCTAAATCGACATTTTATTTCTATATTTAAAAAATCAATCTATAAACATTATACCATTCAAAAAAAAAAACAAGGGGCTAAATATGTTTTTACGACAAACTACCTTGTAATATCAGAGTAAACCCCCAAGAATGTTGACACTATTTGATGTAAAAAAAAACTAATCCCATGTTGAGATTAGTTTAAAAGTTTATTTTATGTTGTTTTCATTCCAGCCTTTATTATTCGCTAAATCTATTAATGACTGCTTATCTTCAGCATTATTGTCATGTATTTCTTTATGAGTAGATTTTTTTATAACTACTATATTATCTAAATCTGTTGCTTTTCTAGGATTATCAGCTTTCCTTTCAATATGATGACCTTCTGCATCATTTTCAAACCGCTCCCCCGTCAATTGATCTGCGGTTATATTATCAGCCTTTATTTTTTCCTTTGTTAAATTTGGCAACCTTTTTTGTATCCTATCAGATTCAATAGTTCGTTCTTTTTCTAGTTGTGGTGCATCAATAAATGCATTAACACAATCTCTAGAATGTTTCAACTTTTCTCTCTCTAGCTGCGATCTAGGTTCTTGTATTCGCTTATTTTGCTCCTTTGAAACAGCTGTACTATCAGCATATCTTTTACTTCCATCTATAAATTTATCATCATCATCTAAATCATTATAAAACTTATTAACACCTTTTTTATCCGTCCCTAACAACGGTGGCAACTTGTCTTTGTCTATAAATAGTTTTCCCTCTGTTGTCACAATACCGCCTGTCTTAATAGAGTTTTCTATGCTTGTTTTCTCAGATTCTATCAAGCTATCATTGTCAGGAAATTTTATATCGATTGCACTTGCAACATGCTTTATCAAAGAATTATCTCTGTCAGTCATTAACTTTCCTCGCTATCATCTATCATAACTTGGTATAAATCTTGCAATGCAATAAAAGCTTTATTTGTTGAATCAACTCCTATGTCTGGGTGTACTAACTTAGCTATTTGTCTATACCATTGTTTAGCTAATTCTGGGTTTTCATACATTTCATCTGTTATGCCTAACATTTTATTTCTTTGTTTTCCTTCAAGCTTAGTTAAATAAAATGTATATTCAGACTTTTTGTCCACAAATGGTCCAGATTTAAAATCGCTCCACTTTTCTACCAAAAGTTGAAACGCCTCATACAATTCTTCATAAGTTGTAGCCTCAATTTTAAATGGATTTATCATTAAATTTAGTATTTGGCTAATTTCCCCAAATTTACCTAACTGCTTAAATTCATTAATATTAGTCACTAATTTCAATTGTTCAACTGTCATATCCACTCACTCCTTTTTGCTTAATTATACCTTATATACAATACAATGACCATAAAATATAGATGAGAAATAATACATTTTTTTGTTTGCCATAAAAATGTCCCCTAAGATATCCTAGGGGACGTTGTATTATTCTGCTGTGTTAAAGTTTTTCGCTATTCTTTCTGCAACGCATGCAAGCTCATAATATTGTAACGTGCTTACAGTGTCAAAAGTTGTT
>LNZQ01000017.1 GCA_002007315.1 Epulopiscium sp. Nele67-Bin004 | reverse complement strand
TTTCCATATCTAAAAGACTTAGGAAAGTGGCTGCTAAACACCCATTATTTATACCCTTAGTGCCTAACGTAATGCATGTGTCACTCATACACCCTAATTAGATTTTATTTCAACATAGGCTATCCTTACTATTTTTTCTGCTTTCGCACCGTCATAATGTGATTTCTCCATTATTGTGGTTGTAAGGCTTTAGGGGTTAAAAGCAATTAACGTAGAGTACGCACCATTTACATGATACGCAGGGCTTTCTATTGTAAAAATCTATATAAAACGCAGATTTCCCCACATTTTTATAGATTTGCTATAACAGTTTTATAACCCATATCGCATCAACATCTGTTTGTAGTGCTGATATAACGTCTGTTACTGTGTTTGGAATAACTTCAACATTTGAAAAATCTCCGCCATCACGTTCCATAATCGCCGAAATAATACTTATTTCAAATGGTGTGTCCCAAGATGCATATCGCATGCCCTCAAGCTTTGCAGGTGAGTCAATCCCTGCTTCTTCAAGCGATATAATACCCGACACATTGTGGTCAATAATACTTGCAACAGCCACAACTGGCAACGGGTTTTGTGCTGTTATCGCTGGTCCTAACTCCTCTTGAAACGATATTGCAAACTCTGCTTGCCCTGCTCCAACAAGTGCTAACGCTCCACCTTCTGGCGGTTGCACAATTTCAACATCAAGCCCTAGCTCCTCGTATAGCCCTAACTCTTTTGCAACATAAAGCCCTGTGTGGTTTGTGTTTGGTGTCCAGTCCAAAATTACTCGAACTTTTTCTAATCCATCATCTGTTGCCACGCTTGCTCCATCTCCTGAGCTACAGCCAACTAGCATAATTGCTGTTAGTCCTAACAATAAACTTTTTTTCATCGTTTCTCCCCCTCATTTTTAAGATTTTGGTGTGGCATAAGTTTCGCCTCCAAAATTGCAACACATCTCATCAAAACTAAACTTACGATACTAACCAAAAATATTACCGCAAACATTTTATCAAACGAATACGAACTTCTAACCCTTGTCATATATACGCCAAGCCCTTGATTGCCTCCAAGCCATTCCGCAACAACTGCCCCTATAACAGCGTAACTTACCGAAACTTTTATACCCGCCAACAAGTTTGGCATAGCATATGGCAATTTTATGTGCCAAAAAATTTGTCTTGTATTTGCGCCCATAGATTTCATAAGCTTTATTGCATCTGGGTCACTGCGTTTAAATCCGTCTAACAACCCAACTGTTATTGGAAAAAAACATACTAAAAATACAACTGTAACTTTTGGTGCTAGTCCATAACCAAGCCACAGTACTAGTAACGGAGCAATTGCAATAACAGGTATCGTTTGAGATACAATAAGTATCGGATACAACGCTTGATATGCAACTGACGATATATCCATCAAAATAGCCAAAAAGAATGCTACGACTACGCTTAACCCAAGCCCTAACACTGCCTCTGTTAACGTTATTTTTAGATGTCCCATTAATACATCAAACTCACTAACAAACGCTGAAAACACTTGCACTGGTGATGGCAACATAAATCTTGGGACAAGTTCTAGCATAAACGATATTTGCCAAATAGCTATAAGTGTTGCCATTACAAATATCGAATACCATTTATTGATGGTGTTTGGTGACTTTTTGGTCAATAGATAAAACCCCCTGATTTGGGCTAAAACTTACTTTCATGTAGGTCATAACACTTGGCGAACCTTCTCTGATACAAATTTTTTGACACTCTTTGGCGATGTCCATAATCATATCAAAGTCACCTTCAACAACCGTTTCAAAAGGCCCTACAAATGTATGTAGCCCTGTCCCTTTGATGTAATCAATTACACAGTCAACAATACGAATAAGTTCATCTTCGGTTGTCGTTTCTGGCAAAACTTGAATTGCTAAACTTGCGTTCATTCTTTCCATTTTTTTGCTCCTTATATAGTATTAATCACTTTTTTAGACAAAAAAATACGCACATGTTGGCGTGCGTATAAAACGGTTTTATAATTAAATTATAATAAATATAATTTATAATTAAGTTTATTGTCTTTCCTACGCCAGCATTATCTGGTTCAGGTCAAGGGTCTAGCTTGCCACTTGCAAACATTCTCAGCCAAATAGAAAGATTTAGCTCCCCTAGAAATATGTGATTGTGTCTATATTATCACAATTTTGTCATATTGACAATCTATTTTTTTATCAAATGTTTAGGAATTAATTTTTTACAATTTTCACAAAAATAGTTTGATGCTCCACAAGCATTGATTTGTTCTACTTCTTTTTGTTCACAATATGGACATTCATATTTTTCAGCCATAAAAATTCACCCCCTCTAAAAGTCGTATTTGATAATATTATCATAAATATCATAATATTCATCTGATATAACATAATAGCCTGTTTCTTCATTATAAAATACCTCAATTATCACTTCAACAGGTTCATAATATCCGATTTTATCAACATTATCCACTAATATTTCTACCATAAGCTCATTCCACAACATATTAAATTCTATATCACTCATACCTGCCGTCTGTATTCCAAAATCAGCAAATCTAGCATCTCTATCATCTGTCACAATTTTTATAATGTTCATTGGCTCAACTTCAACCACAAGCCTAAATAAATCATCTGAAATTTCTGTCGTCTGTTCAATTGTGTACTTAGCTTTTTTATTGATTTCCACAAATGTTTCTAACAAAATATCAACCTGTTCAGCTGTTATATTTCCAATTCCCGTATAATTTATATACTTCTCAACATCATAACGTATACCTTGCATATATAGCTCATCAATATGTTCTATAGATTGTGTTGTTAACTCTTGAATTGCTGTGTGTTCTCTTAAATAATCGCTATCTATATTCGCTTGTACAAACTCCGTAATTTGCTCAGCAGTAACACTTTGGCTACTGTTACACCCCACAAATAACGTCATACAAGCTATAACCAATCCCGCCATTTTCAATTTCATTTTTACCCCCTAGTTGTAGTTCAAAATACTTCGATAAATCTCATAATATTGCTCTGATAAACTATAATTATCAGTATCTTCATTATACGATACTTGAACAACCACTTCAACCTCATCAGTATAACTCATATTATTTATGCTTTCTCTAAGTGCATTTATCGTTGTTTGCGTCCAACCTTGATTATCGTCACCATCTTGAATATCCTCTTGTTCGACTTCAAGTTGTTGCGTCACAAGTTCGATAACATTAAGAGGTTTAACTTGAATAACTACTTCAAACAAAGCATCTTCAAGTTGTGTTGCTAACTGCACGTCAAATTGTGCTTGCCTATTTATTTCTATAAACAAGTCTAATAACTCAGCTCTATCCTCAATACTAACGTCAACTTGCCCCGTATAATTTATAAACGTATTTACATCGTATCCTACACATTGCAAATATCTATCCTCAAGTCTATCAGTTGTTTCAGCCGTAAAATATTCCAGTTCACCATGTTGTCCCAAATAATCGCTGTGTAGATTTGCTTGCACAAATCTTGTAACTTCTTCTGTTGTCACTTCTTTTTTTGGCGGTTCAACTGCCGTTGGTTCTTCAACCGTATCCATAGTTTGATTGTTAACTGATTGGTGATATTCTGACGTTATTTCTGGCTCATTGTTACTTGAACAGGCCACCAACAATAAATTTAATCCTAATAATATCGCAAATTTTCTCATATTTTCACACTTCCTAATCTCTAGATTTTATAACTATTAATTTTCCACTTTTAATCGTTATTGTAGCTACATTTTCTGTCATACAATTACTTACACCATAAGGCTTTCCAAGTTCAAATACTCCATCTTCAAGAGCATAAAAAAGCCCTTTTGTGCACACTCCATCAACTCTAAAACTAAAGGGCAAAAGACTTACTATATCGTCTTTTTGCCCCCCAAGTGTTATGCTATTATTTATCATACTAATTGTGTTATACTCATTTCTAAGTTCAGCAACAACACCTTTATCCAGTGCCATCGACAACAAATGTACATTTGCAAGTGAATGGTCAAATCTTGTGCCCACACCGCCATATACAACTATGTGTGTTGCCCCAATTTCAATTGCATGTGTTATTGCACATTCTGTATCTGTTTCATCTTTAATAGGATTTAGCTTTTTTATATCAATACCCATTTGCTCATATTTATCTAATATATTGTCTTTTATGCTATCAAAATCCCCAATAATAAAATTTGGCATTACCCCAAGTTTTTTTGCATGTGTAAGCCCATTGTCTGCACATATAACAAAATCTGCTTGCCCTATATCATCACAAAAACTATAATCACCATACGAACCGTTTACTAATATTGCAACTCTCATTGTTCATACCTCGCAAACACTTCATTAAATTCTGCAATACGTTTTGTTATATCAGGTGCATCAAACACGGCTGAACCTGCAACTATAACGTTTGCCCCTGCGTCAAGCACACTTGCAACATTGTTAACATCAATCCCGCCGTCAACTTGTATCATAATATCTCTACCTACTGCCAGTTGCTTAACTTGTTGCACTTTCTTTATAGCAGTTGGGATAAACTTTTGTCCACCAAACCCAGGGTTTACAGACATCACAAGAACTAAGTCAACGTCTTCAACTATATCTTCTAAACTGCTAACAGGTGTTGCTGGATTTATCGCCACTCCTGCTTTCATATCCATAGACTTAATACTTTGCACCGTTCGGTGTAGATGCTTTGTTGCCTCAGCATGAACCGTTAAAATATCTGCTCCCACTGCTTTAAACTCTTTTATATAGTCATCTGGATTGCTTATCATTAGATGAACGTCCATAATACCTGAATAGTTATCTCGTATCGCCTTAATTACAGGAAATCCTAGTGATATGTTTGGCACAAAATGTCCGTCCATAACATCTACATGTAAAAAACCTGTTTGCTCAACTTTTTTTATATCCTGTCCCAAATTTGCAAAATCGGCCGATAATACTGACGGTGCTAAATATATCATATCAATATCTCCTTATACTTTTAAGTTGATTGTAATAACTAATATAATTATCATATCTCGATTTATAAATTTCATCGTTGTCTATTGCTGTTTTTATCGCACAATTTGGCTCATGTATGTGGCTACAACCTCCAAATTTGCATTGTCCTTGATATTTATCAAACTCTATAAAATACTCTCTAAGCTCTTGTGCATCAATTTCTTCAAATTGTAACGAAGTGAATCCTGGAGTGTCAAGCACATACCCTCCACCATCAAAAGGCAGCAACTCAACATGTCTAGTTGTGTGTTTACCTCTTTTGATTTTTGCACTAACTTCACCCGTTTGAAGTTTTAATTCTGGTGAAATCGCATTTAACAATGTTGATTTTCCAACACCCGATGGCCCTGCAAAAAATGAAGTTTTATCTTTTAGAAGCCCTCTAACTGTGTCCACATTATGCCCTGTTTTTGCCGAAACGCAATATACCTCATACCCACTTTTAGTATATCCATCAACTATTTCTTGATAGTCAACTTGGCTTTCTTCATCAACTTTATTTAGTATAATACGTGCTTGAATTCCTTCCATTTCCATCATAATCAAAAATCTATCAAGTAAATCTAAATGCATTTGTGGATAAGAAACCGAAAATACTATAAGTCCTTGATCCACATTTGCAACTGGTGGACGAATAAGCTTATTATCTCTAGGCAGTATTTCTTCAATACTGCCTTGCAAATAATCACCTTTTTCACTACCTTCATATTCCGTAACTGTTATACCAACTTTATCTCCTATGAGAGGGGTTTCCCCTTTTGCACGAAACTTTCCACGTGCCTTGCACTCATAAACCGTACCTTCCGCTTGAACATAATAAAATCCTGCTATGCCTTTAATAATTTTTCCATACATCATATCATTTTTACCACCTTATTAAAAACTAAATGGGTCATTCCACCATACTCTAGTATCAAAATAAACTACTAAACTCCCTGAGCCACTTGCTGTAAGTTGAACTGGATATGGGAATTGTTCTTTTTTTAGTGTTCTATCAAATAATGTTTCTTCGCCACCTGTATCAGATCTAAATTTAATTATAACCTGAAAAGAGTCATCTTCACCATGCTCAAGTTCTGATGGCAATTGAATATTATAAAATCTGTTTGATGGATTTGGAGTAGCCTGAACAACTGGCTCTTCCTCCACCACAGGTTCTTCCTCTATTTCTGGTTCTTCCTCAATCACAGGTTCTTCTTCAACAACAGGTTCTTCCTCTATTTCTGGCTCTGGTTCTGGCTCTCTAGTTGGCCAAATTGAATCCAAAAAGCTATCAACTCTATCCAAAATTGATGTATCTGGCTCAAGTTCTTCTTCTGGTTCTGGCTCAGGTTCTGGCTCAGGTTCTGGGATTGGTTCTGCCCCCAAACTTATTGTTATATCAATAGTCGAGCCTTCTTGCACACTTCTATTTGTTCCATACTGTTGGTCTACTACTAATCCTTCACCCACTGAACTGCTATACACTTGTGACACTTGCCCAACAAACAGCCCATATGCTGTAAGTGTATTTGTTGCTTGGGTTTGGCTTAATCCATACAAACTTGGTACTTGCACATATTTAATTTCTTGCCCCGAACTTACAACAAGTTCAACAACTCCACCTTTTGCAATTTGCGTATATGCTGTTGGGTCTTGTTCAATGATATCCCCATTTTCAACTGTATTACTTGCAACTCTGCTTATTGTGTAATATATTCCAAGGTCATTTAAAATCGCTTGTGCCTCAGTGTTTTCCATTCCTACTAAGTCTGGCAACGAGTACATTATTACTTCTTCTTCCTCTGGAGGCGCTATCGCAACAACAACTTGTATCGTACTATTTTTGCTTGCGGTTACTTCGGCTCTAGGCTCTTGTTGAATGATAGTACCAACTGGAGCTGTTGCATCTTCTTTTTCCCCAACTTGTGAAACTTTAAGGTCTTTTTCTAATACAGCTATGTTTGCCTCTGTCATCGTCATTCCAACAAGGTTTGGCACAAGCGAAACATCTGGCTTACTAAATGTGTTTGAAAATAAAAAGTACATTCCAACGCAGGCACTTATTGACAACAACGTAACAAGAACCCCTGCTACTATTGCCATCCACTTTGAAAACGCTGTTAATTTTACATCTGTGTCATTTTGTTGTTGCGAGTCGTCCTCAACTTCTTTATTTTCATAAAAACTTGGGGCGTCTGGTTGATTATCTTCTATCTCAGTAGTATTAAATTCCATTGTAGGTTCACTTATAGATTCGCCTACTATACTCTCCGATAAATCATTTGATAAATTATCTGGTTCTTCTTCCACACTCTCTATTGGCTCAGAAACTATTTCTGTTGTATCGTTTTGCCTAATAAATTCTATATCTTGCGGGTTCATCATAATAGTTTTGGCAAACTCATCTGCTTCTGGCGGTTTTGCAATCAAAACATCTGGATTTGCAAGGGCATCTTGTAAATCTTGCATCATATCATCTGCATTTTGATATCTATCTTCCGACCTTTTACTTGTTGCTTTAAGTATTATGTTTTCAAGACCATCACTAATTTGTGGATTATAAGTTGATGGCTTTGGTATCGCCTCATTGATATGTTTTAGAGCAATTGTTACGTGGTTTTCAGCTTCAAATGGCAACCTATTAGTAATCATCTCAAACAACACTATACCACATGAGTATAAATCGCTTGTTTCATTTACATGCTTACCTTTCGCTTGTTCGGGCGAAAAATAATGAACTGACCCCATAGCACTACCATCAAGCACAATCGTTGTTGAATCAACTGCTTTTGCTATCCCAAAGTCAGTAACTTTTAATTCATTTGACGGCGTAACTAATATATTTTGTGGTTTTATATCTCTATGGATAATTTGCTTTTGATGCGCAACTTTTATTGCACTTAAAATTTGTAAACCATATGTTATTACCCGTCGTTCACTAAAAGGTGCTTCCTCCTCAATCATTTCTTTTAGAGTAATACCTTCAACATACTCCATAACTATATAATGAAGTGTTTCTTCTTGCCCTTCACTAACGTTGATATTTTCACTACCTACGTCATACACCCCAACTATGTTTGTATGCGACAAACTGCCAGCAGATAAAGCCTCACTTTCAAAGCTTTTGATAAAATCTAAGTTTTTGGCAAATTCTTCCCTAAGTATTTTTATAGCCACAAACCGTTTAAGTTTATTATCTTCTGCTTTATAAACAATAGACATTCCGCCCGCACCGATTTTTTCAATTATCGTATATCGGTCACCAAGCATCATCTCTGGTTCTATTATCATTTATACCACCTCACTTTTCCTTCTTAAAATTACTGCAATATTATCATTGCCTCCTCTAATATTAGCCATATCAACAAGTTTGTCTACAATTTGGCTTATTGTTTCTGCTTCAGAATACACTATTTCCAAAATATCATCATCTGTTAACATATTGGTTAAGCCATCAGAGCACAAAAGAATGTAGTCAACATTTTTTAAATCACACATAAAACTATCAACTTTAATTCTTTCTTCTGTTCCAAGCGACCTTGTAATTATATGCCCCAGAGGGTGATTATGTGTTTCTTCTTTTGTAAGTCCGCCCTTTTCATACATTTCTTGCACAAGAGAATGGTCTGTAGTAAGTTGCAAAATTTGTCTTTCGTTCATCGCATACACTCTAGTGTCACCTATGTGAGAAATATATACAACTTCATTTATAATAGTTACAACCGAAAAAGTAGTTCCCATACCTTTGTATTTTTGGTTATCTTTTGCGGTTGAAAATACTATATGGTTAGCATCTTTTATACCTCTGACTAATAAATTTGTGACATTTTCAGGAGTATCAATGTTTACATCTCTGTATTTCATTATATATTCACAAAATGAATTTATAGACATTTCACTTGCGATTTCACCGCTTTGATGTCCACCCATTCCATCAGCAACAATATATAAGTTTGGCAAACCACCTATTGGTTCATTGGAAATAAATATTCTATCTTGATTTTCTGCTCTTCGGTTGCCTATATCTACTTTTCCAACTGCAATCACTAAATATCACCCCTATTTTTAATATATCTATTTCTAAGCTGTCCGCATGCTGCCTCTATATCTTCCCCTAACTTTCTTCTAATAGTTGTTTCTATATTATACGACTTTAGCACACTTTGAAAGTCTTGTACACCACTTTCACTTGTACTTTCAAATTCTCTTTCTGCAACTGGATTTACAGGTATCAAATTTACATGGCATAGCAATCCTTTAAGCAAGTTTGCAAGTTGTGTTGCTTCGTCTTTTGTATCGTTTTTTCCAAGTATTAAAGCATATTCAAAAGTTATACGTCTATTTGTTTTTGTTGTATAATATTTGCATGCATCAAGCAATTGTTCTATTGTATACTTATTTGCTATTGGCATAATCTCTTTTCGCTTATCGTCTGTTGGAGCATGCAAAGATATCGCAAGTGTAATTTGCAAGTTTTTATCTGCTAAGTTAATAATTTCTGGCACAATTCCACAAGTCGAAACCGTAATATGGCGTTGCCCTATGTTTTGTCCCTTATCATTATTGATTAACTCTACAAATTTCACCACTGTATCAAGCATTTCAAACGGCTCACCACTCCCCATCAAAACAACATTTGACACTCGTTCGCCAATATCATTGATAATACTATACACCTGTCCAAGCAATTCTGCAACAGTTAAATCTCTAACCAATCCATTTATAGTCGAGGCACAAAACATGCACCCCATACGACAGCCAACCTGTGTTGAGATGCACACTGAATTTCCGTGCTTGTATCTCATAAGAACACTTTCTATAATATTTCCATCTGGTAGTTCAAACAAATACTTTGTCGTTCCATCAATATCAGACTTATATTTTTGTTCAATATTTAACTTTTGTATTGGATATGTCTCTTTTAATTTTGTTCTTAGCGGGATTGATATGTTAGTCATATCATCATAATCCCAAACTAATTTTTCGTGAAACCAAGAAAACAATTGCTTTGCACGAAATTTACTTTCCCCTATATCTACTATTAGTGTTTCTAGCTGTGTTATATCTAACCCTATAATCTCATTCATTCTTCGACCTTTCACTTTCTAAATCTTGCTACAAAAAATCCATCTGTGTCTGCCACATACGGCAAAATTTGTACACAACATTTATCTTTTATATATGGTTTAAATGCTGACGGAATATATCCTTCTATACTATCTGCTTTAAGCCCTAGCTCTGCCACTATATACCTAACCATGTCCTCATTTTCAACTTTTGATAAAGTACAGGTGCTATATATTAATATTCCATCATCTTTTAAATATCTAACCGCATTTTTTACGATACTTTTTTGTACATCATTAATAGCTTGTATATCTTCAAGCGACTTTGTATGTCTAATATCTGGCTTACGTTTTATAATTCCAAGCCCCGAACATGGCACGTCTGTTAACACCTTGTCAAACTTATTTTCAAGCGTGCTATCAAAAATAGTAGCGTCCATAACTTTAGTTTCAATACAAGTTACACCCAGTCTATTTGCTGTTTTTTGTATAAGCTCTATTTTGTGCTCATGTATATCAGAGCTTACAAGTTTTATTTGATTGCTTGCCAAACTTGCCATATGAACAGACTTTCCACCTGGTGCACTGCACAAATCAAGTATATTTTCCCCTTCTTGTGGGCAAACTACTTTTGAAACTAACATCGCACTTTCATCTTGGGCTGTCCAATTGCCCTCAACAAATGATACTAAGTTTGCCACAGAATAAGCACCTTCCAAATACATACATTCATCTTTATATATCTCGGCATTTGTTGATTTTATGCCTTCTTGCTCAAAAACAGTTTTCAACTGCTGGCTTGTACACTTAATGGTGTTTACTCGTGCACATACTCTTGCTCGCTTATTCAAAGCTTCACAAATTTTCTTAGTTTCATCTGTCCCATATTGTTCCACCCACATATCAACAATCCACTCTGGCATAGCATATTGTACAAATAGGGGTTGTCCCTCACCAAAAGTTTCTTTGTTTCTATCAATATTTCGCAAAACCCCATTCACAAAACCTGATAAGTTTGACATTTTGCGTCGCTTTATTATTTTGACCGCCTCATTTATCGCAGCTGATGACGGCACTTTATCAAGATACATAATTTGATACACACTCATTCTTATTAGGTTTCTAACAAATGGTTTCATTTTTTTGACTGGTGTTTTAGACATTTGATTTATAATATAGTCCAAAGTTATTTTATACTTAACTGTGCCATAAACGACTTCAGTTATAAAGTTTCTATCTTGTCTTTCATATTTATCAAGTTCTTCTTTCAAAACTAGCTGTAAATATGTTTCTTCTTTTTCATGCTGTACTAATATATCAGTTATTACTTCTCTAATACTTTTCATAATACATAGCCTTCTTCTATCTGTTGACCTTTTATATATTCAGAAACAGGCATTCGCTTTTTGTTTGGAAATTGTATAGACGTTATCAACAAACAATTTTGACCCGTTTGAACTTTTATACCATCTTTGTCCACACTTAAAATAGTTCCTGCTTCTTTTTGAGTAGTTTCTTTTATTATAGTTGCCTCAAAAACCTTAACTGTTTCTTCTTTATAAGTGATATACGCCACTGGCCAAGGATTTAACCCTCTAATCAAATTGTTGATTTTATCTGCATCATCAGCAAAATTTATTTTTCCAAGTGCTTTATTCATCATCGGTGCAATCGTAGCCTCCTCGTCATTTTGTGGCACTCGGTTTTTGCCTCCATCTTCAATTAACGGAATAGCCTCAAGAAGTGCCTGTGCACCTACAACTTTCATTTTTTCATATAATGTTTCTGAAGTTTCACGTGGCCGAGAGCAACGTGTCGTCTGTTATGAGACAACACATTCCTCCTCAATCTATCATCATTTGCAGTTCACAGTGTGCGTGACATCACCGACAAAGAAGCGCTCGCCACTGACTCCTGCTACTACTGACAAGCTGCTGTGGGAGGTGAACCAAAAATTCTTCTTTGCTTTTCTGAGAGAAAGAAATAACTTAAAAAAACTGGTAGTACACTGACACCTCCTCCAAGAGTGATCCCTGATTGCAACATACATGTAGCGATTAGGTGTCATTGATGAAATCACATGCATCATGGCAACTGTCAGTGCAGAGTGTTGCACTTTTCAAGAGAACTGGTTGAACTATTGTTTTTTGTTGAAATAAAAGGCAAGCTTTTGTGCATGTTAGATTTACTGAAGATGCATACACAGTGATAAAAAAAGAAAAAGAAAAAAGGCCAATGTTGTGCGTTAAGGTTGGGTGGTATCTATTTCTTTATGCCTCCATAACTTGCTGACGGTGCACTGGGTTATGACAGTATTTATGTTTTGTTTTGTTTGGTTTGGTTTTTTGGTTTATTTGTTTTTTTAATGGTATGTATGTGAATTACACTAACACTGTGTTCACAACCCATTTTATCCCTTTATTGACTCAAAATAAATGCAGTGAAGGCACTGACATAATGTTACTCACCAAACAACGCTGTCCAGTAGCACCATCCTCGCCGCTAACCCAGCTGCAGACTGACTCATGTTACTGCAGTGAAGTCAGTTTTAGGTCGAATATATTGAATATCCAACCTAAAACTTACTTCACCATAGTGCTCATGTTGATGAAACAGTCCTTCACAAAGTGCCA
>LNZQ01000016.1 GCA_002007315.1 Epulopiscium sp. Nele67-Bin004 | reverse complement strand
TTATTTAAAATGTTAGACTTATCAACAGAAGAAATTACAGATATTTTAGACCTTGCAGACCAACTTAAATACGAAAAAAAGCACAACATTTCGCATAGACTACTTGAGGGGCAAAAAATAGGTATGATTTTTGAGAAATCATCAACTAGAACAAGAGTTTCATTTGAAGTTGGAATTGCTGACCTTGGAGCAACACCACTATTTTTATCAAGTGCTGATTTGCAAATTGGTAGAGGTGAGCCACTTTGTGACACAGCAAGAGTTTTAGGTAGATACCTTGATGGTATTATGATTAGAACGTTCAAGCAAGAAACAGCAGAAGATTTAGCAAAATTTTCAGGTGTACCAGTTATCAATGGGCTAACTGATTTTTCGCACCCATGCCAAATATTAGCTGACCTAATGACGATACGTGAATACAAAACAAGTTTTGATGGACTTAAAATGTGCTACGTTGGAGATGGAAACAACATGTGCAACAGCTTAATTGTTGGTGCATTAAAAGTTGGTATGTCTATCTCGGTGGCTGTTCCAACAGGATATGAGCCAGACGAGAAAGTTCTTGAATTTGCTCGTGAATATGGTGATAAATTTGAGATGACAACAAAACCTGAAGTTGCAGTTCAAAATGCGGATGTTGTTGTAACAGATGTGTGGACTAGTATGGGGCAAGAGAGTGAAACAAAAGCACGTGAAGAAGCATTTGCTGGATATTGCCTAACAAAACAACTTCTTGAGGCAGCAAATGACGGATATATAGTGTTACACTGTTTGCCAGCACATAGAGAAGAAGAAATTTCAACAGAAGTATTTGAAGAAAATGCTGAATATATATTTGAAGAAGCAGAAAATAGACTTCATGCACAAAAAGCAGTTATGGTAAAACTATTTAAGAGAGGCTAATTTATGATTAAACTTATCGCAAGTGACATGGACGGAACATTTTTAGGGAGAGAAGTTCGTATGCCTAGAGGGGCATACGACACAATCAGAGAAGTAACAGACGCAGGAATACTTTTTGTTGCCGCAAGTGGTAGAGCATTAAGTTCGCTTGAGCAAATTTTTGCACCAGTTGGAAACGACATTGCATATGTGGCTGAAAATGGTTCGGTTGTACATTACAAAGGTGAAGAACTTTCGGTTAACGTTGTTCAAAATGACGTAGTTGCAAACTTAGTAAACTTTTTGGAAAACACAGAGGGACACCCTGTAATAAACTGCAGATACCAAGCACATGTTTTTCCACGAATTAAGCCACACTACAAAACGATTGAACCGTATTGTGCAAATATTAAAGATATAACATCGCTAAATGAAGTTGTGGAAGAAGTTATTTCTGTATCTGTTTTTATAGAAAATAGCAAACCTTTACCGCTTTACAAAAAGCTAATTGAAAACTTTGGTGATGATGTGTTTGTTGTTGTTAGCGGTCAATATTGGATAGATATTATGCCAAAAGGTAGCAACAAAGGCGATGGATTACGTGTACTTATGAAGAAGCTTGGCATAAAAGAAGATGAAGTTATGGCGTTTGGAGATTATGACAATGATATTGATATGTTAGAGCTGGCAAAAGAAAGCTATGCTATGACGCACGGAACAGCAGGAGTTAAAGCAGTTGCAAAACATCAGTGCGAACCAAGCGAAATTTTAGGGATAATGCGAGGTGTAATAGATGGACGTTAATTTTTTGGATAGAAAAGCAAAGGTAGCATTACAACTTGAGGGTTTATATAGTAGTAGCGGATATGAAAAATACACAATGAACCGCTTTGAGTCGTATGCTTTTTACATGGAAAACGAGAGATTTTTAGACGATAATCGAGTTATTACACTGCAAGGTGCCAACGGAAAACTGTTGGCACTAAAACCAGATGTAACGATGAGCATCGTAAAAAACTATAATTTACTTGGCAAAAACAAAGTGTATTATAATGAAACAGTTTTCAAAGTTCCACAAGGTGAAGATGAATTTAGAGAAATCCACCAAGTTGGGGTTGAGTATATAGGACATATAGATATAGAGCAGACGGTTGAGGTGTTACACCTTGCGATACAAAGTTTGCAGGCGATAAGTGATGATTACACGCTGTGTATATCACATGTTGGAGTGGTTCAACAAATATTGGATAAACTTGGGCTAGAAATAACTGAAAAACAAATAGTAATAAACTACTTACGTGGAAAAAACATGCATGATTTAAAACTATACTTAGATGACTTAGGAAAGCCATCAGACGAACTACTAAAACTAACTAACATATCCCACAACGTAGAAATAGACTCTTTAGATGAAGTTATAAAAAAACTGTCAGATGTTACAGACTGCTCAAAAGTTTGTATTGATTTTTCGCATATTTCAAACACAGAATATTACAATGATTTGGTGTTCACAGGGTATGTTAAAGGGCTTGCAACTAGCGTGATTTCGGGTGGACGATACGACAATTTGCTAGACAAAATGGGCATCAATGCAAAGTCGGCTTTAGGTTTTGCAGTAAACCTTAGCGAGATTAACAAGCTTAATGAAAACGAAGTTATGCCTGTTCAAGATACGGATATGATAGATATAGCACTACCAAAAGGTAGACTTGGCGACAAAGTTTATAAGTTGTTTAAAGACAAAGGGTATTCGGCAGATGAATTTGAAGATAACACACGAAAACTTGTGTTTGAAGATAAAGAAAATGGTGTGCGTTTCTTCCTTATAAAGCCGTCTGACGTTGCTGTATATGTTGAGCGTGGTATCGCTGATATTGGTATTGTTGGGCGTGATAGTTTGATTGAGTCTGGGGCTGATGTGTATGAACTGCTAGACTTAGGTATGGGCAAATGTTCTATGTGCGTATGTTCGCCAGTGGACTATGTGGATGATGGCAAAAAGCCATTAAACGTTGCAACAAAATACTCAAATATCGCAAAAGAATATTATCAAAATCGCAATATAGACATAATAAAACTTAATGGTTCGATAGAGCTTGCACCACTTCTTGGCTTATCACATGTAATTGTTGATATAGTTGAAACAGGTAGCACACTACGAGAAAACAACCTAAAAGTTGATACAAAAATTATGGATTTAAGTGCAAGAGTAATTGCATCAAAAAGCAGATATAATTTTAATAAGGATAAGATTAATAAGCTAGTTGAGGTGATAAAAAATGATTAAAATAATAACAAGTGATATACCAATTCCAAAAAGAAATGATGATGTTTCAGAAATAATTTCAGCTGTGGCTAAAGATATAATTAAAGATGTTAGGGCAAGAGGCGATGAAGCTTTATATGAACTTGCTGAAAAATTTGATGGAGCGACACTAAATAGCCTAAAAGTTACAAAAGAAGAACTTAAAGACGCATACAACAAGATGGACAACAAATACTTGGAAGTTGTGAAACGTGCAACAGAAAACATAACGGAGTTTCATAACTACCAAAAAGATAAAGGCTTTATCGTTGAAAAAGACGGTGTGATTATGGGTCAAAAAGTTACGCCTATTGAGCGAGTTGGTATATATGTGCCAGGCGGAAAAGCTGTTTATCCGTCAAGCGTATTGATGAACGTTATTCCAGCAAAAATTGCAGGGTGCGAACATATAAGCGTTGTAACTCCACCTCGTGCAGATGGAACAATTGCAGATGAAATTTTGGCATGTTGTTATTTGCTTGGTGTTGACGCAGTGTATAAAGTTGGGGGAGCAGGGGCAATTGCTGCTCTTGCGTTTGGAACACAAACGATAGAACCAGTGTACAAAATTACAGGCCCTGGAAATGCGTATGTTGCTGCTGCAAAAAAACAAGTATTTGGAACTGTTGGAATAGATATGATAGCAGGACCATCGGAAATTTTGGTCATTGCAGATGATACAGCAAACCCAGAAATTGTTGCGGCAGACTTGTTGTCACAAGCAGAACATGATGCGATGGCTAGATGTATTTTGGCGACACCAAGTCAGAAGATAGCAGGCAAAGTTGCACATGCCATTGAAAAGCAAATTGCCAAGTTACCACGCCATGAAATTTGTCGTGCATCAATAGATGACAACGGACTAATAGTAGTATGTGATACGCTTGAAGGATGTTTTGACATATCAAATCAGCTTGCACCAGAACATTTAGAAATTGTAGTTCAAGATGCAATTTCGTATTTACCAAAAATTAAAAATGCTGGAAGTATCTTTTTGGGATATTATACGCCAGAGGCAATGGGCGATTATTATGCAGGCGTAAACCACACGTTGCCAACAAATGCAACAGCAAAATTTTCTTCGGCACTATCAGTTGAAACATTCGTTAAAAAGTCAACTTTTGTATGTTATAACAAAGAGGCTCTTGAAGATGCGACAGATGA
>LNZQ01000015.1 GCA_002007315.1 Epulopiscium sp. Nele67-Bin004 | reverse complement strand
GGTATTGTAAATAACCAAGACGATGTTTTGGGTACAACTTTCGTTCAATTTAGATTGGTAGGGGACGAAATATACTATACTTTTAAGGGTATTAGATAGGACAGAAAGGGAAGAATATTAATGAAAAAGAAATTTTATATTAGCGGTGTAGTTTTGATGACGTTTATCGGTAGCACGTATGGATTTAGTTTAGACCCTGGTAGTGAGCAAGACCCGATTGTAACAAAAAGTTATGTGGATAGGGAAATAGCTATACTTGAAGCAGAAATTGAAACGATTGAACAAGAGATAAAGCGACTTGAAAATCTCGTTGGTGGTGGTTCATCACAAAATGCTAGTGGACAATCTGCGGGTAGCTTTAGCTATGAAGTTGTTACTGTGCCACTTGGAAAAACTATTATTGGTGGTGAAAGTGCTGAGATAATACTTAGGTCGGGAACAGCGACAACTATTGCATCAAGTAGTGGGGGGATACAAGATGTAACAGATGGTCAAGATTTGTCAGCAGGGGAACTTACACCAAAAAATCACTTGCTTATTGTGCCAAAAGCAGATGGGAGAGGTTTGTTGGCAAATACGGAGTTGGTTCTTATGGTGAGGGGAGATTATACAATACAGTAAGTAGGAGGCATTTATGCAAAAGACAATTAATTGGCTACTAAATATTGTTATTTTAGTTTCTGTTGTATTTTCTATAAACATATTGTCGCAGAGAATGACAGCAGAGCATAATTTTACAAATATTCAAGTAGCCGTAAGGTATCAAGACATACTGCATATTATTGAATATACAGATTATGAGCTTGATGAAGTGCTCGATATATTTTTGGAGCTTGGTGTAAATAATATAACGGTTGAGGAAAATGTTCTTTTGCCAGAATATTATAGTGTATCAAACGCCAAAGATTTTGTAACAAGTGATTTGGCTAGAGGGTATATAGACATTGTGAAAGAAGAAGAATATCGACTTGTTATAGAAGCAATTGATGAAGTAACGCTTGATAGAATTTATGACAATTTGGTTACTAAAGGAGTTACTGTAACTAGAGATGGTGATTACCTAAATATTTTTTCACAACGTCCATACAAAAATCTAACGCAATTAGGGACGGGGTTTGATATAGAAGCTTTGACGTATCTTGCGAATAGAGGATTTGAAATTTCACCAGAAATTAGAGGATTTACAAGCTATTCAGAATATGGGATACAAACGCTTATTGACCAACTTGAACAAATACCAAACTTGGGGCATTTGCTTTTTGATGGAACGAGAATTCCAGCGTACACAGAAGCAAATATGATTAAATTTGCACGTGAATATGGTTTTGCATATATGGAATTTTTCTCGGATACTCAAGAAGGGTATATAACTCTTTCAAGACGTATTGAGCAAGATGGCGTATACAACGTAATAAGAATGTTTTCTCCTGACAAGTTGTCGCACATAAAAGCAAGTGGTATTTTGGACACATTGGAACTTGCACTTGTTGAGCGAAATGTTAGAGCATTTGGGTTTGTACTTCCAAATACAGGTGGCGTTGAAAAAGATTTTGAAACACTGCAAGATGAAATAAGTGGATTTGTGGAGTCGGCACTAGGTTTTGGATATACGCTTGACACAGACATTGAAATGAAAGGTTGGCCAGTTGCATCAAGAAAACAATTATTAGTAATTGGACTTGGAGCAGTAGCTATGTTTATGAAAATAATAGCTATGACACAATTTGCGATTATTGGCTATCTTGCGGGTATTGGGGGCACGCTGTATTACGTTGCATTGCTACTAAGCTCAAAAATTGACGCTATGCAAAGTATGGCATTTGTTACAACAGTAGTGTTTTCAAGTTATGGAGTATTGTTATGTATAGATCCCCCGAAGAAAAAAAGCTTGACTTTGGCACTTATGCATTATTGCAAAATAACACTTGTAACATTTATGGGTATTGCAATAATGGCGGCACTTATTAGCGAATATAGTTTTGCAATCGGTGTAAACTTGTATAAAGGCGTAAAAGCATCGCATGTATTACCTCTTATAATTGTTGCGGGCATGATAATAGTTACACGTTGGAAAGAAATAGTTGAGGAAGTTAAAAAGCTTCTAAAGATAAATTGGAAATATTTAGTTGGATTTGGAATTCTAGGTGTATTTGTTGTATACACAGTTGTTACTATTTATGTAAGCAGAACAGGAAATACAACGCAAATTCCAGAACTTGAAGCGTTGTTAAGAGCAACACTAGACGATACTTTAGGTATAAGACCACGAACTAAAGAATTTATGATTGGTCATCCGTTTATGATACTAGGATTATATATGTCATACAAAGGATTTAGATGGCCAGTGCTTGTTGTAGGAACAATTGGACAGCTTTCTATGATTAACACATTTGCTCATATACACACACCGCTTATCGTATCTGGAATAAGAACTGGATATGGTATTGCTATGGGGGTTATTATAGGAATTGGGTTTATTATCGTGTACGAAGTTGTTACGAAAATTATAAGTAAGGTGATAAGTAGATGGAACATAAAACTAACATAGTAATATCGGGCTATTATGGATTTGACAACATTGGTGACGAAGCTATACTGTATGTTATAGTTAAGTCGCTAAAGCAAAATATTCCTAATGTACAAATAACCGTGTTATCGAACAATCCAGAGAAAACAGCTAAAACTTATAGAGTTAATTCGGTAAATAGATGGAATTTAAAAAGTGTTTCTAAATGTATACGTCGTTGTGATTTGTTGATAAGTGGTGGCGGAAGTTTGTTGCAAGATGTTACGAGCAACAAAAACATTGCGTATTATTTGGGCGTAATAAAAATTGCCCAATTATATAGAAAGAAAGTAGTATTTTATTCACAGGGCGTAGGTCCTGTGAATAATAAATTTAATCGTTTTCTAATCAAAAAAGTTCTCAAAAAAGTTGATGGTATTTTTGTTAGAGATAATGGGTCAAAGCAACTGCTTATAGACTCTGGGTTAAAAAGAAATATTCATGTTGTTATGGATCCTGTTTTTGGGATAAAATCAACTAAAAAAGCAAACTTATTTGGTCACAAAAAAGTTGGTATTTATCTAAGAGAGTGGGAAAATACTGCTGAAATAGTTAGTTGTGTGGCAGAGGGGTGCAAATATTTAATTTCTATAGGATATGAAGTTTATATGGTTGGAATGCAATATGAACATGATATTAAAATAGCAAAAGATGTGGCGAGTCTTGTTGATAATCAACATCTACATGTTGTGGACAAGCCGTTAAATATTTCACAAGTGCTTGCATATACAGCACAGTTTGACTTTGTTATTGGTATGCGTCTGCACAGTTTAATTATGGCATATGCTCTAAATGTGCCGATGATTGCTATATCATATGACCCAAAAGTTGAAAATATAATGCAAGAAATGAACATTAGACATTGCATTCATACAACTCAGCTTAGTGATGAAACGCTGATAGAATATATTGATTATATGGACAATAACATTGGACTTCAAAAAGAAATTATCCAAAAGACGTTGAACCATAAGCAAGAGGAACTTCAAGCCCCAATAAGGTTTATTCGGCAATTGCTCAAGCAAAAAATTGATGTTATGGGGGTTGATGTTGACAACGTTACAATGAACCAAGCAATAGGGCGTTTTAAGACATTTATGGCAAAAGATAAGTTGCATTTAGTGTGTACCCCAAATCCAGAGATTATTATGCGTGCAAAACAAGATAAATCTCTTAGAGATATATTGGCAAATGCAGATTTAGTTGTTCCAGACGGAATAGGTGTTGTTATAGCATCAAAAATTTTAAAAGGAACATCTTTAAAGGAAAGAGTTGCTGGATTTGACTTGGTTCAAAATACAATGAAAATAAGCAGCGACAAAGAATACAAATACTTTTTCTTTGGAGGTAAACCAGAGATAGCTAAACTTGCAAGTGAAAAAATGACTGAAAAATATCCTAATATTGAAGTTGTTGGATATAGAGATGGGTATTTTGATGATAGCGAAACAGATGAAATTATTGAGGAAATAAATAAATCAGGTGCAAATATCTTGCTTGTGGGGCTAGGTGCGCCAAAACAAGAGCAGTGGATTATTGACAATAAAGATAAATTGCATAACATAAAAGTTGCTGTTGGGGTGGGTGGTAGCTTAGATGTTATGTCTGGTGAAGTGAAACGTGCTCCGATTGCATTTCAAAAACTGGGATTAGAATGGTTTTATAGGCTAATTAGTGAGCCAACACGTGCAAAAAGGATGTTAGTGTTGCCTAAATTCTTAATTGAAGTAATAGAAAAACGTATAAAATCGCACAATTGACAAGCCGTTGTATAAAGTACCAAAAATATGAAGTAATTTTAATGTAGATATTAGGTAAAAAGGACTATATATAGACAATTTTGAAGTTGATAGGGTATATGTACAGGGTAAAATAATATAATTTTAGTCATGAAAACACGTCAATTTTGAATGCATATTGGTTAAAAACCTAAATTATTACAAATAATTTGGGTACTAAAAGTAGGGTTAGGAAATATTTTCTATTGGAATTATAGATTATAGCTAAAAGAAAATTGATTTTTTTAGAGAAATAGCGAATAGCCCCAAGCCTACAAATGTAGTATAATAAAAATCAGTTAAGCAATTAAATAAAAAGAAGTAGTATTAAGGGAGGATCACACAGTGGCAGGATTAAAACTAAAAAATGTGTATAAAAGATATTCGAATGGATATACAGCAGTAAAAGATTTCAATTTAGATATTGCAGATAAAGAATTTATAATTTTCGTTGGACCATCAGGATGTGGAAAATCAACTACATTGCGTATGATAGCTGGTCTTGAAGAAATTTCTGACGGAGAACTTTGGATTGGGGACAAATTATGTAATGAAGTTGCTCCAAAAGACCGTGATATTGCGATGGTTTTCCAAAACTACGCACTTTATCCTCATATGTCAGTTTATGACAACATGGCATTCGGGTTAAAACTACGTAAAACTCCAAAAGACGAGATTGACAAAAGAGTTCGTGAAGCAGCTAAAATTCTTGATATCGATAAATGTCTAGACCGTAAACCAAAAGCATTATCAGGGGGACAAAGACAACGTGTTGCCATGGGTCGTGCAATCGTTCGTGAGCCAAAAGTATTCTTAATGGATGAGCCATTATCAAACCTTGATGCAAAACTACGTGTGCAAATGAGAACTGAGATCTCAAAACTACACAACAAACTAGAAACTACATTTATTTATGTTACGCATGACCAAGTTGAGGCGATGACACTTGGAACACGTATCGTAGTTCTTAAAGACGGAATTATTCAACAAGTTGACTCACCAGGTACATTATATACTTCACCTAAAAACCTATTTGTTGCAGGATTTATCGGTTCTCCACAAATGAACTTTATCGAATGTAAAGTTTCAAAAGAAGGTTCAGGTCCAGTATTATCATTTGGTAGCTCAAAAGTTCCAGTTCCAGCAAGCAAAGCAGCAAAAGTTGCACCTTACGTTGGAAAAAGCGTTATGATGGGTATTCGTCCAGAGCATACTGCAGATATGGATACAGTTGTTGAATCTGAAAAAGTTAAATATGTAACTGTTACAGCAAAAGTTGAGGTTACAGAGATGTTAGGTTCTGAAACATACCTATACATGGTTTGTGAAGGTACAAACATGACAGGTCGTGTTGACCCAAGCTGTAAAGCTAAAGCAGGAAGCACAGTAAGACTTGGACTTGAAATGGAAAAAATGCATTTATTTGATGTAGATACACAACTTACTATAACAAACTAATAATAAAAAGTGTCGCAATTATTTATCTTGCGACACTTTTTTTATACTTGTACCACAGAGAAAAATCCTGTATAATTTTAGAATACAACATATAGCGAGGTACATTTATGAAAAACATTAAATCAATTCTAGGAAGTTTGGCAGTCTTTTTTATTATATCAGCTATTGCTATATCTATTATTCAGTGGATTTATCCTCAAATTGTCTACAAAAGTGATATTTATATATCTCAAAATAAAGGGAATACACCTATTAAGTATGCAGTGAACGTTGACACTACTTTATATCCAACAGATGAGAACAATTTTTATAATATAAAAATTTCAGAAGATACAAATTTAGAAGAAGTTTTTGTGGGCGTATCAGAATTTGTAGAGGAAATCTACATTGAGGTTGAAAGTCATGACATTATAGAACAAATAAGACAATATTTACATGATGTTACAATCTATATATCTGAGAAAAATACTAATATAGTATACAATCTTGATACTAGCGAACAACACCCTAAATTTGAGATTAATACTACTGCAGATATAGATAAACTAATAGAATTTCAAGATAAAGTGTTAGGAACAGATACAAAAATTTTCATTGATGACAATCTTGCAAAAAATCTGCCAGATAATACTCAGGAGGTATTTGACGAAGATGAGGTGCAAGAAAGTTTAGATATTATTATGTCGTTATATTACAATATGGCTACAAATATGCAAAATGTCTATTGGATCAATCAATATGTCGATATACCTAATAGTACTTATCAAATTGCATTTGCTTATGAAGCTCTTTTAAGTCGAAATTGGATTGCAACAAATTTAGTTGGTGTACAAAATGGTGAAACTTATATTTTATCAAATGATGAAATGACATATGTTGTGTCAGATAAACTAGATATAGTTGTTCAAGAACAAGCAAAAATGATGGACATTGAATATGTGTATTATCATTTAAATGATGAGTCAATAGGCGTGGTCTATGGCTACCCATACAACTTAACGATTGATGTTGATGATATACTAGATCATAACAATGAATTACGTGTGTCAATCAAATGGATTAATGAACCGACTGCACAAGTGCAAAATCTATACTTTAGTAAAGAAGGTAACTATGAAGTGGGGGAAAAAGCACAAAGATATCACGTGTACTATCCTATAGATAGTCAACATATTTATGAAAAAGACTATATACCAGTATTAATGTATCATGAATTTGCTGATGTGGTTGGACAAACAAAAGCTGAGCAAAGTATAGCTGTAGAAACCAAGTTATTTGAAGAACAACTTGTACATTTACTAGATAACGGATATACACCTATCAATTTTCTGAATTTGTGGGAATATCTAAATGGAACAGGTGGAATGCCAGAAAAGCCTTTTATTATAACGGCTGATGACGGATATTTAAGCAACTATGAAACAGCGTATCCAATACTAAAAAAATATGGGGCACAAGCAACATTTTTTATAGTGTCTAAATATGTGGGAGAGCTGGAAACTGGACTGCCACATTTTGACTGGGAGCAATCTTTGGAGATGGAGCAAAGTGGTTTAATTGACATACAACTTCATAGTCATGACCACCCGTCAATGGATCAGCAAAGTAAGGCAAGTGCAATATATCAAGCAACATATTGTTTGGAGTTAATTGAGAAAAATTTGGGGGCACGAGATGTAATTGTTTTTTCGTATCCACAATTTGAACACAATAAAAATACAATATCTTGGCTACAAGAAGCAGGCGTTGATATGCAAATCACGAATTTAAATAGCGGGAAAAGTACAACGACAAGTACAGATGTAAAGAGAATTCACGTGTCAAATAATACGACACCAGAAGATTTATTAAATGAAATTGAGAAGTTAACGAAGAATTGAGGAAACTAGATGAAAAATCAAAAACTATTAAGCTGTATATTAGTAAGTAGTATTTGTGCAAGCCATTCAGTTTTTGCGACGTCTGACGGTGCGTTATATATACCACCGAAAGTCGACGCAACAACGACGAATGAGCAAATACAAATATTTTTGCCGCAAAGTATAGAGCAGGTAATATCAAAAGATGAGGAAGAAGAAATTACAGAAACAACATCAAATGATGTAACTGACGAAGGTGAAGAAGTTGAAGAACTTATAGAAAAACTATTTGACGAAGACGGAAATTTGATAGATGAGTTTGGAAATTTGATAGATGAAGACGGAAATATAATTGACCCTGGCCCGACACTGGAAGATATAACAGATAATATTCATCAAACTGAAAGGGAAAAAGATATTGAAGCAGTTTTCCAAATAGACAACCCGCATGTGTGGTTGTATGGAACGGGAGCGGAGATGACGGCTACCCCTATAAGCGTTGATAACGTGGTTTATGTGCCAGCCAAATATTTAGTTGAAGAAGTGGTTGGAGCAGTGTTATATTACGACGTTGAAACAGATAGATTAATTATTAATAGTATGCTTGAAGAAATATCTATACAGCAACTTATTTTAGAGCTTAATAGCACAGACGCAACTTGGGGTGGAAACCAAATTAGAATATCAGACGCACCAATACAAGTTGACGGAGTTACGTACTTACCATTAAAAGCAGTTTCTAGTATGCTAGAACTTAATATGGAATATGATAGTAGAGAAAAAATTGTTCGTGTAACAAATGAAATAAAAGGCAACACTGCACCAGTGGCAGATTTTTGGTTTTTGGAATCAGAATATATGCAAGGAAGTATTGTTTCGGCACATATAGATTATAAAGATGCTGAAAATGATAAAATGGTAAGCCAAATATGGATGATAAATGACATTCCTGTGTATACATTTAGCACGATGGAAGAAGCGTCAAGAGTATTGCAACCTGGGTATAATACAGTGTCATTAAAAGTTAAAGATGAACATGGATTGTGGAGCGAATGGTGTTCTAAAGAGCTGTTTATCGTGCCAAACTATCCACCAGATATAACTATGTTTTTGCCAGCAAAAGAAAGCTTTGAAGTGGGCGAACAAATAGAATTTGCTTTACAATATGATAACGAAGATTATGAGGATATAAAAACTTTTAGATATACTTATAGACATGAATCAGAAACTAATGGTCATATAATTATTGAAAAGCCAGAAGTAATATATGAAGAAGGAAACTATATAGTAACACTACAGCTTGAAGATGATGCAGGAAACTGGAGCGATACGGCTACAACGACAGTTACAATTGAAGGTGGCGAGTCGGCAATGACGGAGCT
>LNZQ01000014.1 GCA_002007315.1 Epulopiscium sp. Nele67-Bin004 | reverse complement strand
CGTGTATTACGCTTGTAACTTCTGTTTCTAACGAATGTTTTGTAATAGCTGGTTTTTGCGGTGGCAAAATATCTTTGCTCATAAAATTTTGACTTGGTGGCACTTTGAAGCTACCTTGAGTATTAAGCAAGTGACGAATTCTAACGCTTAATGCTTCCATATCAAACGGTTTGATAATGTAGTATTCTGCACCTAATGCCAACGCTCTACCTGTAATTTTGTCTTGACCAACGGCTGACAGCATGATTATCACAGGACGCTTGTTTAGCGGCGTATCTCTAAGTTTCTCTAGAACGCTTATACCGTCTAAGTTTGGCATAATAACATCTAAAATTAATACGTCTGGCTCAAGCTCGAACACCTCTTGACATGCTTCGTGCCCGTCACCCGCAATACCTACAACCTCCATATCTGGTTGTTTATTCAGGAACTCTCTTAATATTTCTACCATGTCCCTGCTGTCATCTGCTATTACAATTTTAATTTTGTTATCCAAAATTTTTCCCCCTAACAATTTTTGCATTTTTATCTGTAAATATATTCTTATTATACTTAATTATCTAAAATAAATCAATCTATTTTTAGATGATTTCCTAAAATTTGGTAAATTTTTCTTTTTCTTTAAAAACTTTCAATTAATATTGTAGATTATGAACTGTTTCAATCATATTTTCAATAAAAATACCATATCCTGTAGTTGGGTCATTTACAAATACATGGCTTATTGCACCTATAAGTTTACCGTCCTGAATTATTGGACTACCACTCATCCCTTGAACGATACCTTGAGTTAACTCAAGAAGTCTCTCATCTACAATTTTAATTATCATACCTTTTGATGGTTCTGTTGAATATTTTGCAACTTTTTGTATTTCTATATTGTACGACATAATACCCTCATCGGTCAAGCTTGCTAAAATTGTGGCACTACCTTCTTTGACTTCATTTTGACAAGCGATAGGAATTGCTGTATTCGACAAGTCATAAATATCTTCTTGCTCTATAACACCAAATATACCTCGTGCTGTATTATAATCAATTTCACCTAACCTAGCGTGGTCACCAGTATTTATAATCCCACTGATTTCACCAGGGTTACCTGCCTCACCTTTTGTTATTCCATCAATTTTTGCAGACATAATAGTCCCGTTGTCGATAGGAATAAGCTTTTCAAATTCTGCATCTGTTATACCGTGTCCTAGTGCACCAAAGTTACCTGTTTCTGGGTCAATGTATGTTAATGTACCTAGACCTTGTATAGTATCTTTTATCCATGCTCCAATTTTGTAGGCATCTTCTTCATCAGAAAAAGCAGGTGTAATTTCAACTTCTAAATGTTTTTTCCCACGGGTTATACCTACCGTGATAGTTTCGCCATTATTGTCTTCAACATACTCCTTAAAATCTTCTTTAGTTATAACTTCTTTTCCATCAACTGATGTAATAATATCTCCTTTTTTAATTTTACTTTTACAAGGGTCTACCATTTCATCATTTGATAAAAACCCTCCTGTACCAACCACACATACGCCATCGGAATGAACCTCTATTCCAATAACTTGACCACCTGGTATAACTTCTGTATACGGCATAGCTTGAACTTGTACAGTTTTTACAGGTATCGCACCAAGCAAGCTAATTTCTAAATCTGTTTGCCCCTCATGCTGAGCTTCGACTACAAGGGGGTCATTTAACTTTACTTTTTGAGCCCCAACTAATATACTCTCATTGTCTGCAATTAGCAAATCATCTGATATATTTAGTTTCGCCCAAATCGGAACTTCAAAATTTATGCTATATTCACGCCCCACCACAACTTTGATTTCATTTGGCAAGTAATAATACGTTACTATAATTGGGCTTAATATTGTAAAAATAATCATAAAAGATACGCAACAATGCAGGACTTTTCTGAGTTTATCATTTTCCAATTTTGTTCACATCCTGTTCTTTGTGTTTCTTATAATTTCACCTTTTTTAAGATTATTTATACACTTTAGCGTAATTATTTGTAGGTATTTTTTGCATTAAAAAGCAAATACAAGGAAAAGGGCGTTAAACCCTAGTTTCTTTGTACTTGTTTGCAAGTTCCTTTAATTCCCTAGCACTTTGTAGCGTTATGGCAGTCTGTATACCGCCCATCAGCCTGCTTAACTCTTGATATATCTGAGTATCTGTTAATAACTGTAACGATGTTTGCGTAAAATCATTAACTACGTTTTTTTCTATTAAATAGTGATTGTTAGCCATAGCAGCAATTTGTGGTAGATGAGTTATGCAAATAACTTGTCTGTCAGACGATATAATTGCTAACTTTTCTGCAACTTTTTGTGCTGCTATTCCACTTATTCCACTGTCAATTTCATCAAATATTACCGTTTCTATCGTGTCACCCATAAGCAATACTGTTTTTAAAGCAAGCATTACCCTAGATATTTCTCCACCCGAAGCAATTTTTGATAACGGGTGCAAATCATCACCTAAATTTGTTTTAATTAGGAATTCTACGTTATTTTGTCCATTTTTAGTAAATATATCCGTTAAAGTTACGTTAATTTTAAATTGTGCATGTGGCATTTGTAAATCACGCAAATGAGTTTCAATCTGTCCTTCAAGCGAGCTTGCCATACATATTCTCATTTTTGTAAGTTGCTCTGCCTTTTCTTTAAGTATATTTTCAAGCTTTAACAACTCATTTTGCAAATGTTGTGTGTCATTTTCTGCTGATAACATTTCATCAAGTTCTGTTTGACACTTGTCTTTGTATTCAAGTATTTCTTCAATATTATCACCATATTTTTTTCTAAGCTTATAAATAGTATCAAGTCTGTTTTGTATATCAACCAAAACTTCTGGTGAATATTCAATTTGCTCCGTGTACCTTCTAAGGTCAAACATAACATCTTGTAGTTGTGATTGCACCCCTTCAAGCGTATCATAAAAGTTAGATATCTCGACACTTATGTTAGCTATATCTTGTATGTTTCTCGAGGCAAGCCCTGTCAAAGACAGTGCCCCCCCATCTTCACTTTCAAGGCATGCATAAGCTTTTTGGCAACCAATAAGTATTTTTTCAGCATTAGCAAGTACTTGGTATTGTGCTTTTAGCTCGTCTTCTTCTCCAACTTTCAAATTTGCCATTTCTATTTCTTCTATTTGAAAAGTTAACATATCTTTCAGTTGCAATTTTTTTCGGTCATCTATATCAATGTCAGAAAGTTTTTGTGATATCGCTTGCCACTTTGTAAAATCATTATCATAACTATGTTTTATTGCAATAAACTGCTCATCACCAAATCCATCAAGCAAATTGATATGTTTAGCTGTCTCAAGCAATGATTGCGGCTCATGTTGACCATGCACGTCTATAAGCAACGTTGCAATGTCACGCACAATTCCCCTTGTAGATGTAACACCATTTATTTTGTACACTGTCCGTCCTGAAGTATATAGCGTACGCTCTAGTATAATTTTGCGACCCTCATAAGGTATACCATTTTCTTCAAGGATCGGTATAACAACATTTTTAGTATCTTGAAATTCAAGCAAAACATATGCACATTGTTGACCTTTTCTAACAATCTGTTTTGATGTGCGGTTTCCAATTGCAAATTGTATAGAATCTATAAGCATAGATTTTCCTGCCCCTGTTTCTCCACTAAAAATATTTAAGTTGTCATGTAGCTTTAGTTTTACTTCTTCTATTAATGCAATATTTTTTACGTGTAGTTCAATTAACATTTTGTTCCTTTCTACAATTTAAGTACCTCGTGAAATTTTTCTATTACGCTACTAATAAGCCCCTCTGTACGTATAGCACAAAATATAGTATCATCACCTGCAATTGTACCAACAACTTCTTCATAGCTTAGAGCGTCAATCGCCGCCGCAACAGCATTTCCCATACCTGGCAACGTTTTTATAACAAGTATATTTTGTGCAACGTCCATTGACAAAAATCCAGCCCTAAACACACGTAGCACTTTATCTGACACATCATAATTTAATGAAACATATTTTTGACTATCTTTTTTTGTAGCTATTTTGGTTAACTTTAGCTCTCTAATATCTCGAGAAATAGTCGCCTGTGTAACACTAAATCCTGCTTGTTCTAAAGTTTCAACAAGCTCCTCTTGTGTTTCTATCTCATACTTATCAATTAGGCTTAAAATCTTTGATTGACGTTGTTCTTTCATCCCCACTCTTTTATTTTCTCCTTCCCACAATTTTAGTTTTTAGCACTTGTAAAAAGTCAAGCTCCCCTAACTGTACAAGTTTTACAACTTTGCTAGACTTTTTAACTTGCACGCTATGCCTTTTAGTAAAGTTCATTTGTGCCTCGCCATCTATACAAAGATTAAGTTGTTCCTCACCAATCATTTTTATACCAATAGTGTCACGCTCAGTCAAAATAATTGACCTTGAGTATATTGTGTGCGGGCAAATAGGAGTCAATATAATGTCTTTTGAATATGGTGCAACTATTGGACCTCCTGCCGATAAATTGTATGCTGTTGAACCCGTTGGTGTTGCAACAAGTATTCCATCTGCTGGGTAAACGTCATAAAGTTTATCGTTTATAGTGATTTCAAAATCTGTTATTCTGCTCGAAAAGGCACGAATTAAACTTACCTCGTTTAGACACCAAAAATTGCTTTTGTTTCCCATACCATCACAAGCGATTATATGCAACATAATACGTTCTTCGATTGTGGCATTTTGAAGCCTTTCACGTGTTATAAGTTTTTCTATGTCTGGACTTTCAACTTCTGCAAGAAATCCAAGCCTACCCAAGTTTATACCAAGTATTGGTACATCGTGAAACGTAGCTTTCCCAGCTGCTCTAAGTATCGTTCCATCGCCACCAATAGTAATAATCATATCAGGAACTTTGTATATATCATCCCCCACCAAGCCTTCTCTACCAATTTTTTCTGCAACAAAATCTTCAAGTTTTACTTCAAATTGTTGTGCCTCAAGCACCTCTATTAAATGTTTTGTAACTTTAAAGTCTGTATCTCTAGTTGTATTTGGAATTATACCTATTGTATTCATAAAGTTCCCCCTTATAAAGTTTCGTGTGATAAATCTACTACTTTTTTGATACAGCTTTGATCCGCTGTTTGCCCTTTGGAATTTGATAAATAAATTAAATATTCTCTGTTGCCCTCAGGACCTTTTATTGGCGAAAAATCTAGCCCTAGCACTGTAAATCCAATTTGCTGTGCAAATTCCCAAGTTGCTTCTATTACTTGCCTGTGAACTTTCGGATCTTTGACAACTCCGTGTTTTTGAACTTGCTCACGCCCTGCTTCAAATTGCGGCTTAATTAATGCAACTATATAAGCCTCATCGTCAAGCAAATTTTTTACTGGCTCAAGTATTTTTGATAGTGATATAAACGATACGTCAATTGAACAAAATTGTATTTTATCGTCAAGTTGTTCAACATATCTCATATTAGTTTTTTCCATACAAATTACTTGTGGATTTTGGCGTAGTGACCAAGCAAGTTGACCATACCCCACATCTATAGCATACACTTTTGTAGCACCATTTTGCAACATACAATCTGTAAATCCGCCTGTTGATGCCCCAACGTCCATACATATTTTATTTTCTAAATTTATATCAAACTCAGCAATTGCTTTTTCTAATTTGTAACCACCACGACTAACGTATTTCATTTTTTGGCGTACATCAATATGGGCTTCCACTGATACTTGTAGCCCAACTTTATCTTCTTTTTGACCATCAACGTAAACAACACCAGCCATAATCAAAGCTTTTGCCTTTTCTCTTGAGTCAGCAAGGCGACGTTCGGCTATAAGTGTATCAAGTCTTTGTTTTTTCATATTGCACCTCTTTGTATAATAGTATCCCCTATTTGGCTAGGAGTTAGACAATTTTTTTCTAATAATTTTTCGATCCCCCCATGTTCAACTATGCCTTGTTTAAATCCAAAACATAATATATTTGGGTGATTACAATTCATTTTAACAATAGAACCAAACCCACCTGTTATAACATGGTCTTCTATTGTTATTATTTGAGAATAATTTGTAATAAGTTCATTAATTCCTTTTGTATCAAATGGCATTATTTGTGGCACTTCTATTAGGCTTGATTGTACATCGTATGTTTCTTTTAAATATGCACACACTTCATCAGCCCAACTAACAGCACGACCCGTAGCAAGTATAGCTATCTCACTTTCACTATAATCATAGTGCACAATCGGTGGGACGCTCTGTTTTGTATATTCTGCTTGTGCTAAGTTAGTTTCAATGTTACCTTTTGGATACCGTATTGCCACTGGATTTTTTCTTGTTGTTGCATAACGTAATGCAGAATCTATTTCGTTTGGCGTTTTTGGGCACAAAATTTGCATATTTGGGATATGCGATAAATATGCCATGTCAAAAATTCCTTGATGCGTCGCACCGTCCTCCCCAACAAGTCCTGCCCTATCAATTGCAAATATAACAGGCAAGTTTTGCAAAGCCACGTCATGCAAAATTTGATCATAAGCACGTTGTAAAAATGACGAATATACAGCCACCACTGGTATAAATCCGTCTATCGCAAGCCCTGCTGCAAAAGTTACTGCATGCTGCTCTGCTATGCCTACATCAAAACAACGTCTTGGAAATTTTTGTGAAAATCCTGTTAACCCCGTTCCATCAATCATAGCAGCTGATATAGCAATAACTTTTTTATTCTCAGAACCGATATCCTCCATAGCCTCTCCAAACGCCCTAGAAAACGTTATTGTTGGCGTTGTTTTTTGGATTATACCAACTTTGGGGTCAAAAGGTGGTACGCCGTGATAAAGTCCTGGATTGTTTTTAGCTGGCAAATATCCTTTTCCTTTAATAGTTTTTACGTGAATTAACAATGGTCCAGATAATTTTTTTGCACTTTCTAATATGTTAGTTAAATCAGAAATATTGTGCCCGTCAACAGGTCCTAGGTAAGTAAAGCCCATTTCATCAAATAATGTGTCCTCCATTAAAAAAGATTTTATGCTATCTTTTGTTCGTCTTGCCGTGTGCAAAACTGTTTTTCCGATTTTGGGTATTTGGGTTAATGCCGATGCAATGTTTCGTTTTGCTTGAGCATACTCTTTTTTTGCACGTAGCTTTGTAAGATATTTGCTCATACCTCCAACATTTGGGGAAATGCTCATTTCGTTGTCATTTAATATAACTATAATGTTTGTTGAAGTTCTGCCAGCGTGATTTAAAGCCTCAAACGCCATTCCACCAGTCAACGCCCCATCACCTATAACGGCAACGGCGTGACCTTGTTCGCCTTTCAAGTCACGTGCTACGGCTATTCCAAGCGATGCTGATATTGACGTTGAACTATGTCCCGTTTCAAATATATCATGCTCACTTTCGCCACGTTTCAAAAAACCACTTAATCCACCTTCTTGCCTTAATGTTGAAAATTGTTTTGTCCGCCCTGTTAGTATTTTGTGTGTGTATGCCTGATGTCCAACGTCCCATATAATTTTATCTTTTGGCGACTCAAACACATAGTGCAAAGCTATCGTTAACTCAACTGTTCCTAGGTTCGATGATAGATGCCCACCTGTTTTTGCCACTGTTTTTACCAAAAATCGTCGTATGTCCCTCGCCAATAGGGAAAGTTCGGCTATGTTCATCTTTTTTATATCTTCTATGTTTACCATATGATTACCTCGTATTCTATATTATATCTAGTATACTTTTTTTTTCGTTGTATGGCAAGGCGCAGCAGTGATATAATCAAAAACGAGGAGTAATCTTCACGACTACTCCCCATTAGTATACATATTTAGTGCCACTATTTCTTGCTCAAGCTTAATCCCCTCATCAAGCATTAAGGCTATCACATCTTTAAACGGTTCATTATCATCTTTTAGTGAGTTATGTAGTTTTCCCGTTTCAACTTTAGTCAGTGATACCCCGTCTTCCTTATACTTATTTAATGTGGTTACCCCCATATGCATCGTTTCAAATTGTATATCTGTTTTTATGCACAGCTCTTTATAAATTTGAAAGCTCCGATACTCAATGTTGCCCCAATACAACCACTGTGCATCTGGATATTGTTGTTGTAACTGTTTTAACACTTCTATTCGTGCAGGGTTGTAATGACCGCCCAAAAATACAATAAGCGTATTTGGTTTTTCATAAAAATGAAGTGCCTCCGAAGTTTGAACTACCACAATAGATTTAACTTCATCTTCCCTACAGCCTTTTATTTTTATTTCTTCTACATCTGTTATAACATTAAACTCACCAAGCACATCTTCTGTTGACATAAGTGGTTCACAATGAAATTCACGTATTATATTTTTTATTTTTGTTGCTATTTTTTCAAGTTGCTTTGGATTTTTAAAAACCTCTAGCGATAGCTGGCGTATATACTTTTCTTCTGTATTTTCAAGCACGTGCAACATGCCTATAAGCAGTCCCTCTGTTGAATGTACATCTTCGATGTCTATATATTTTTTCACTGTTAGTTTGTTTGGTATTCTTGCTTGCAATAATTTTGCAAAGTTCGCTAACGTTTCGTTTTTTTCTTTATACTCCCATAATAATACTAATGTATAAAACTCTTGTCGTAACTTCTCCTTCTCTCTTTCCCTGTTTTTCAAAACATTCCCCCCTAACTATATGTGCCCGATTACACAGGCACATACATCAACGCTACGACTGCACCAAGTATAGCTCCCGCCAACACTTGTATAGGTGTATGCCCCAGCAACTCTTTAAGCGTAAACTCCATACTTATTGTATGATCTTTCATTTGCTCTAATATTTTATTTAATAATATTGCATGATTTCCTGCTTGCAACCTCACATTTGCCGCATCATACATAACTACTGCACTAAAAACAAATCCTATCGCAAACAATGTGCTATCATATCCATGTGCCTGTCCTATCCCTACCGCTAATGCCACCGTCAAAGAACTATGAGAACTTGGCATTCCACCTGATGATGTTAATTTCGATAAATCTAGCTTTTTTTCATTAAACAACGTCAACACTAATTTTATCATTTGTGCTATAAACCAACTAAGTGCCGCTGCTATTAATATTTCGTTGTTAAATATGCCTTGCACTTTCTCACCCTCCTTATTGTCGTCTATCTATAAGCATCTTTGCTATGTCCTCAAGCATTTGTGTATCGCCATCTACTCTATCAAGACATTTTATCGCCTTATCTGTTAGTTTAGTTGCTATTTCATAACATTCTTGGCTTGTATAGTATCTAGTATATGTTATTTTTCCGTTTTCAATGTCACTATTTATAGGTTTTCCAAGTTGTTCCACTTCACCCGTTTCATCTAATATGTCATCAACAATTTGAAACACTTTTCCTAAATACATTCCATACGCCTCAAGTGCCGCAACTTCTTGTGCATTTCCATACCCAAGAACAGCACCCATTTTTGTTGCACCGCTTATTAGCGCTCCTGTTTTGTTTAGATGAATTAAATCAAGAGTTTCAATGTCAATTTCTTTGCCCTCGCTCTGTATATCAAGCATTTGCCCTGCAACCATTCCGTTAACTCCAGCCGCACTAGCAAGTATTCCCGCCGCTATAACTTTTGCCGAGTCAACATCTTGCGTCATATCCGCAAACATAACTTCAAATGCATACGTAAGCAATCCATCACCTGCAAGAATTGCTGTTGCCTCATCAAATTGTATATGATTTGTTGGCTTTCCACGACGCAAGTCATCATTATCCATAGCAGGCAAATCATCATGTATTAATGAGTATGTATGCACAAACTCAATTGCACACATATAAGCATCAATATTTCCAGTTCCGCCAACAGCCTCATATGCCAGTCGCATCAAAATTGGGCGAATTCGTTTGCCTCCAAGGCAAGCACTGTATCTCATCGCCTCGTTTAGTCTTGAAAACGGCCCATCTGACTTTGGCAAATATTTTTCTATTGTTTGCTCAACATATTCTTTATATTCATAAATCATTTGGCTCCCCCTCATCGCTAAACATAGAATCATAAACAACAATTTGTTGCTCGGCTTTTTTAAGTAAATCGTTGCAATACGTCACAAGTTCAAGCCCCTCTTTATATTTTTCTACAGTTTCATTTAGTGTTTGTTTGTTGTCTCGCTCCATGTCTTCTATTATTGCTTTAAGTTCCCCAACTGCTGTTTCAAATTCCATATTTATTTACTCCTTTGTATTTACTGATACCCCAATCGTTCCATCGGCAACTGTGATTTCCAATTTGTCGCCAATTTCAACTTGGTTAATTGACGTAACAACGGTATCTTTTGTGACGTAACTATATCCACGACTTAACGTTTTTAGCGGCGAAAGTTTATCAAGCATATTTGTTAGATAATCCAGATTAATCCAATAGTTATTTATTCTATTTTTAGATAACATATTAAGTCTATCTTGCAAATATGCAATGTTATTTTGTTCTAGGCTTATTTTCTTTTCCATGGCAAGCACCGCTCGGTGTCTATATTGCTCAATTTGTACCGCCATTTCATCTGCTGACGGCATAGCAATCTCCATAGCAGCAGATGGCGTTGGAGCTCTCAAATCTGAAACAAAGTCCGCAATTGTAAAATCGGTTTCATGCCCAACAGCCGATATAACAGGAATTTTTGACGCCGCAATCGCTCTTGCAACTATTTCCTCATTAAATGACCACAAATCTTCTATAGAGCCTCCACCTCGTCCAACTATAAGAACCGAGGCAACGTTTGCTTCATTTGCACGCTCAATTTGCCTAACAATTTCAGCCTTAGCAAGTTGCCCCTGCACAGACGCAGGATACACATATATAGGAATATTTTTGTTTCGACGTGACGCAACATTCAACATATCTTGAAGTGCTGCACCTTGTTTTGAAGTTATTATTCCGATGCTTTTTGGATATTTAGGAACTTGCCTTTTATTGTCAAAAAGCCCCTCTTTTTCAAGAGATGCTCTTAGTGCCTCATACGCCTCATACAACGTTCCAATACCTTGTTTTTCAACTTCTATAACGTTTGCTTGATAACTACCTGTTTTGTCGTAAACTGTGATTTTAGCACGTGCCAAAATTTTCATCCCATCTTCAAGACGGAATGATAAATTTCTAACGTATTGTGAAAACATAACAGCTTTAATAGTAGCATCTTCATCTTTAATAGTAAAATAAACATGTCCAGACGGGTAATATTTACACCCTGACACTTCACCCGATATCCATAAATTTTGTAACATAAAATCTTGCGATAACATATCCGCAACATATTTATTTACATCTGAAATTGGTACTACACGTTTTGTCATTGCACCACTTGTCCAAGTACACCGTGTATAAATTTTGGCGATTTATCCGTTCCATATATTTTAGCTATTTCGACCGCCTCATTTACGGCAACTTTGTCTGGGACGTCCTCCTCCCACTTGATTTCATATATTGCAAGTCGTAATATCATATGGTCAATTTTTGCGATACGTGAAATATCCCACTGTTTTAAGTTTTGAGATATAATTTCATCAATTTGGCTCATATTTTCGATAATTCCTTTATAAGTGTTTTGTATAAACGTTAACACTTTGCCTTTTATATCCTCTGTTTGTTCTTCTAATATTGTGTCTGCCTGCTCCGCCTCATGAAAACTTAAACTATATAGCATTTGCATAACACATTCTCTTGCTTCTCGTCTTGTCATATTTTTTGCTCCTTAAAATATTGATTAAAAAACAGGCGAGGTAACGCCCCGCCTGCACACTTTTTACTCGCCGTCAAACGCAACTCCCACAACATGTACGTCAACGCTCATAACACGTAGTCCTGTCATAGTCTCAATAGAATTTTTGACTTTATCTTGAACTTCTAAACATACATTTTTAATTTTTGCACCATATGTTACAATTCCAGACACTGCAATGCTAACTTCGCCATCTTCTTTTCCGATGTCAACTTTAACACCTTTAGCAGCTTTTTTTCCTGTAATCGTGTGCATCAAGTCTTGCTTAATGTTTCCAACGCTTTTCATACCATCAACTTCAAGTGCTGCAATTTCAGCAATAACTGCAATTACATCATCTGCTATTTGAACTATTCCAGTTTCTTTTTCCATCTCAAATCCCATCCTATTCTATATAATGTTTCTTCTATTATATACAATGTTTGACCTACTTGTAAATTGATTTTCAAAAAAATCTTAATACATACAATTATTTACAACATTGCTAAGTCGTGATATACTAGTTGCCATATAAAACTGAAAGGAGCTTTTTATGTACAAAACAATGCACGGTAATTACACAACTGACACAAATTTTTTCGCACAAAACAGTCCATTTGACTTAGTTTCAGAGTACGGAAGTCCTCTATACGTTTACAACGAGGAGATTTTACGCAAACGTTGTAGAGATATGAAAAATTTAGTGTCATATAGCAACTTTGTTCCACACTACTCAGTAAAAGCAAACACAAATATTCATATTTTAAAAATCGTAAAAGAGGAGGGTCTACACGCTGACACGATGAGTCCAGGTGAAATTTTTATGGCACTTCAAGGCGGATTTACAAGCGATGAATTGTTTTATATCCCAAACAACGCTACAAAAGAAGATTTTGAATACGCAATCGCCAACAACGTCTTAACAAGTGTGGACTCTGTTGAACAACTTGAACTATACTGCTCACTAAATCCAAACTCAAAAGTTGCTATTAGATTTAACCCTGGGGTTGGTGCAGGACACCACGAAAAAGTTGTTACAGCAGGCAAAAAAACTAAATTCGGCGTAAATATGTCAGAATTTGAAAACGTTAACAAAATTCTTGAACAACATAACATGACGCTAGTTGGAATAAATCAACATATTGGTTCATTATTTATGGACGGCGAAGCATTTATCGAGAGCACAACATGTTTGTTAGAATTTGCAAAGCAATTTGATAGCTTAGAGTTTATTGACCTTGGAGGCGGATTTGGTATTCCATACAAAAAACAAGATGGACAAACTGGACTTGACCTTGTTGACCTTGGACAAAAAATGGACACACTATTTAACGGATTTGCAAAAGACTACGGCAAAAAAATTCAATTCCAAATCGAACCAGGACGCTACGTTGCTTGCGAATGTGGTATAATTCTTGGTCAAGTTACAGGAACAAAGAAAAATGCTGACACAACATATGTAGGTACAGACGTTGGATTTAACGTTCTTGCACGTCCTGTTATGTACGACTCTCACCACGACATTGAGCTTTACACAACTGGCGAGTTTGACGAAACAGCAATGCCATTAACTGTTGTTGGAAACATATGCGAAAGCGGCGATATTCTTGCTTCTGACCGTGTTCTTCCTCGTCCAAAGTTTGGTGACTTAATTGGTCTTATGGACGCTGGTGCATACGGTTTTGCGATGTCTACATCATACAACCAACGCCCAAGATGTGGCGAAGTATTAATCAAACAATCTGGCGAAGTAACTCAAATTAGACGACGTGAAACATTCGAAGATATATTGTCATTTATGAAGTAATTTTTGCAATCATATGGAATTTATCTAATTCTGTATGATTGTTTTTTTTACTTATTATTCCTGAATAAACTATTAATTGACACAATTTAACTATTGAAGTAGAATTGAAGTATCAACTTTATAAGGAGGTATTATTTATGTATTTTATGGCTCTAGGGGGTGGGCAACGTATTGGAGCCAGTTGTTATTATTTAAAACTCGGAGAGTCCAACATAATTTTAGATGCTGGTACAGGGCTTGACAGTGAAGGTGTTATTTTTGAACCAAATTTATACGCCTTAAAAACGTCCCCATTTGTAACAAGTTTGACACAAATTAACCAAATTTTTGTATCACATGCCCATATGGATCACATTGGATATTTACCAAAACTTATACAGGAAACTCCTATGGCAGACGTCTACATGACTGATATGACAAAGACGCTAACCGAATTTCAGCTATATGACAAAACTTATACAGCTAATCAAAACCAAATGATACGACTTGGTATAAAATCTTGCCTAGATAAAATTGTGCCTGTAACATATGCAAAACCAATGAAATTTAAAGACTATACTGCAACATTTTTTTCAGCTGGTCATATCCCAGGAGCAATGATGATATTATTTGAGTACAATAGGCGAAAAATTTTGTATACTGGCGATTATTCTGTTATGAACACTGCTCTAACCGATGGTTGTTTTATGTTTGAAGGCTATAATATTGATACTATCATAATGTGTGGTGTTCACGCAAAACATCCTAAATACACGACAAAAAACAACTACTTACACAAAATTTTGGAAAACATCGAACGTCAAATATTTTTAGGCAAAAAAGTTAAATGTTATGTTCCCCAACTCACAAAAGGTATAGAGTTTATAAAAATTCTAAATGAACGTAATCGCACCAATACCCCTATATATATTGACGAAGGTTTACTTGGACTTATAGACAAAATGGGAACTATGACTGTTCCAATACTAACTAAAAATAACTATCCCGCAAAAGGTAACTTGCCCAACAAGCCACACATTTATGTTTCATCAAGCGAAACTTTCCGCTACAAAAATTACGAAAATATTAGGGTAGATTTTTCGCTACATGAAGATTTTGATGGCATTAAAAAATTTGTACAAACTACAAATCCTAAACATATTATCGTGGTACACTGTGGTTCTTCGGCACATCAAAACGACCACACTATCGAACAACATATTATGTATGATGGGCATTGTCGCACGCAATTTATATTTGCAGCAGAAACAGAGATATATAATTTATAAAATTTGGAGGATATAATGGTTAACACACGTAACGAAAACGTAAGAAAGATATTGCAAGAAGCACATCAAATTATGGAGGAAAAATATACTCCAAAAATCAGACAAAAAAACAACGAAGATTTTATACTAGAAAACCAGATTTTTTCTATTGTATGTGAAGACATAAAAATTTCACCAAGTGCTTGTGCATATGAAATGAGTATTAGATTCAAACAAACCGTTGATCGTGAGGACGTTATAAAAATTTGGAAATCAAGAAGACTTGGAAATCCAAAAATACGTGAAAATGTTATGGCTTGGGTCAACGAAATTGTTAAATATTTTGGGGGAGCAGTTAATGGCGACAAAAAAAGCTTTGATAAATTTGAAGAAGCTCGCAATCGTCTAATAAAAGACGGTTACAAAAAACATGATGATCCATATAGACTTTTATTGTTGGCAATTTATCATAAATATCCTGAAATTGACTTGTTTGATGATTTATCTAAAATTTTTCAATTTGGTGGTATATTTTCAAAATACTTCTTTTATGACTTTGCTGATACAATAAGTGATGTTTATGGATTTGTATCACTACGCAACAAAAAGCAAAACAATAAACAAAACAATAAATTATCAGCAGCTGAATTAGAAAAAAGAGTTATACAACTTGAAAACATGCACAAAAGTACAAATGATATGCTTGAGGAACTTCAAGAAGAATTTGCAGTTCAACTTGAAGAAAGCAAAGTTAACGAAATGACAGACTTTTTTGGCAAATTGAACTCAGAAAAATACGGTTGTTTGCTTGACGAACTTTTGGTTATAAGAAAAGGCGTTCGCAAACTTAGAAAAGAAAATTATGAGCTACCAATAGAACTAAGCGGAGTTCTTATTATGGTTGATAAACTTACAAAATTTGTACAAGATAATCACATTGACCCTATTATGAAAATAGATGATATTAAAGAAGTTAATTTAACAGACGTTGAATTTTGTCATTATGAAGGTAGCCCATTTGATGATGCCAAAGAAACTAAAATTGTTAGAGTTGTTTCACCTGGTTGGATGTATCGTGACAAAGAAATTCAAATTTCAAGACCACGTGTCAAAGAAAATATTTAAAGGAGGATTGTTATGTTATGCATAGGAATTGATTTAGGAACTACAAATTCTGTTCTTGCAACTGTTATTGTCAAGCCAAATGGTGACGCTATAAGCAAAGTTGTTGAAGTCCAAAGAGCAGTTGATATATACAACAGTATGGGGGCAAGCGGTGGTATTTCAAGAGCAAAAAAAGCCACTCTACCTTCTTGCGTATACTATCGTGCCGAAAATGGCTACAAGCCACTTGTAGGGGATTTTGCTAAAATTCAATATCCTCTACGCCCACACCTTGTGGCGAAATCTATTAAAAGTCAGATGGGAAAACCAACAACAGAAGGTTTGTCTGACGACATTCCAGACAAGACGCCAGCACAAATTTCAGCAAATATTTTGCGTCATATGATAAACGAAACTAAACAAACGTTTAAGCAACCTATTACAAACGCTGTAATAACTGTTCCAGCCAACTTTGACTCTGCGATGTGCAAAGCTACTATAGAGGCGGCAGAACTTGCAGGGATTACAACAAAAAATGAAGATGGGACGGACCGTCCAATACTGTTATCTGAACCAAATGCTGTTATTTATGACCTTATAAATCAAATAAAAAATGGCGAACTGCATGGAGATATATTAGACGTTAGTACAAAGAAAAACGTTTTAGTATTTGACCTTGGCGGAGGTACTCTTGATATTACACTTCATACAATTGAACGACGTGATAACTTACAAGATGTTTTAAAAGTTAGCGAAATTGCAACAAATAGATATACAAAACTTGGTGGTGATGATTTTGATGAGGCAATCGCCAAAGCTATGTATGAGCGTTATTTGAAACAATATTCATCACACCCAAAAGTTGTATCTACACTTAAAAATACAGAAGCTCCAATTATGGCTCAACTTAGGGTGTATGCTGAAAATATCAAAATCGACCTAAACGAAATGTGTACAGACGACTATATATCTGATAGTAGTTGGGAATCAAATTGGGACGATGACGATGATGACGATGACGAAATACGACTTCAAATAGGCGGTAGTATGGGGGGGGTAGGTTACTCATATGACGATAGTTTTACTAAAGATGAGATTGAGAATATACTAGGTAAATTTATGGCACCAACTATGGTATTTGATGACTACAAAAAACTTGATACAATTACTAATACTAACAACATAATTTTCCCTATATTAGATGTTCTAAAAAAGGCATCTGAGAAACTACAAGTAAAAGATATTAATATTGATGCTGTAATCGTAAATGGTGGAATGTCTAAATTTTATATGATTAAAGAAAGGCTTAAACAACTGTTTGGATTTGACCCTATTGTTGCACTAGATCCTGATCAATCTGTTGCACGTGGTGCGGCTATTTATCACCACTATTTGCAAAAGTATGCCGAACTTCAAGATAACATGAAAACTGTTGAATATATACCTGAAGTTAACCAAGATAATGAGGTTAATGAAGTTCAAGAAACTAAACAAAATACATTTTATGAGGCTATGGGTATCCAATTTGGAAATAGTATATTAAATGATAGTTTGTATCTTGGTACTAAAAATGGAGCAACTGCAATGATTGTACCAACTGGTTCCGAATTACCTTATATGTCTGATATTATGCTTGGATTTAGAATTGAACCTGGGCAAAATAAAATTTCTATACCAATAAAAAGCCAAAATTTAGATGGCACATATAGAACTATATCGAGTGGCAATATATCCTTTAAAGGAAAATATTCAAGTGGAGCATATGTTGCATTCAAATTGCATATGGGTACAAATAAAGTTATCACTATGAACGCTTGGACAAGTTTAGACGAAAAAGGTGAACAAAAAATCGAGGAAGGTATCGTTGAAATTTCTACAACGACAAAAGATATTGCAGAATTTAAAGCAAAATTTATAGCACCTGATGGAAGTACTTTAAATGCAAGAGATGAAATTAATAATTTGATACAGCTTTGCAACAACTTATCGAAACAAACAAAATCTAGCAATGTATCAACTCGTATAAAAACTATTATTGATACTATTTGTAACGCTGGAAATAAAGAAGATTTCAAACCACTAGTACTTGAAAATCTACATCTAAATCACAACGACATTGTAATTAATAGACTATTCATCATTGCATTTAGACTTGGAGATTTATGGACTCAAAGCGAATATCACAAACTAGCAAAACTATGTTTAACTCAACTTAGTTCAGAACTTAGTGGAATAGGTTCATCATCTAAAGTGAAAATTAATACAAACTCATCTGCGATTAAATTGCTTGCAATTTGTGGAACACCTGAGGATATTAATAAGTTGCATTTACTGCACCGCAATCATCACTACAAACAAGCTTGTTTATATGCACATGCAAAAACAGGTACTAATATTGACTGGATTATCAATCAACTTGAACAAAACGAGTTAGTAATAAATGTGGCGCAAATAGTTTCAGCTATAGCATCTGCACTTAGAAATGATACTCAAATATCAAAATCTAGGGTTGAAATTATCGTCAAAAAACTTGGTGAGATTATAGACAATATTCGCCTAAAACAATCTGACTTGATGTGTGTAATACTAGCAATTGGTTGCATATGTGATACCCACAAAATTAATTCTAATATTTTAGATGATGTGAAAAATACACTTTTATATTTGCCAGAGTGTTATGGAAACAAAGTTGCTAATGAATGTGAAATGGCTACAAATACAACGCTTAAAGTTATAAATGGTGCTAATCTTGAAGAAATCGAGAAAAAATATTTGGTAGAAAATTTATAGAAATAAAATTGCACAAACAAAAAAGAAGAAACCAACGGGGTTTCTTCTTTTTTTCTGCCTACAATTTACAAACAGGAAAAGGGATATATTATGGGAGATTCTTATCAAGAGTTTTACTACTAGGTTGGGGGACCTAGTAGTAACTCTTGAATACTATAATACTTTATACATTTTAACATTTTATGACTATGCTATAAATATTTTATAAATATTTTATTATGCTTTGTTCATTTTATGGTACAACTATAAAAATAAGCTTTTATTCGTCGTCGTCTTCGTATTCATCATCGTCTTCATAGTCGTCATAATCGTCCTCATCTGCAACTTTAGGCGATGCTTGTTGTTTGCCCACTGTTAGGTTTGGTGACTCAACTCCGATAACCGCTTGACGTTTTACAGGTATTCTAATACCTTTGTTCATACCGATTTCTATAATAAATACTTCATTAATTATATCTACTACTTTACCGTAAATTCCACTGTTTAATAATACAGTGTCACCTGTTTTTATTGTTGATCTCATTTCATTAACTTTATCATCACGTTTCTTTTGTGGTCTAATAATTAGTAACCACATTACTCCAAAGAAAAATCCAAAATATAAAACCCAACCTATAATTCCACTTACTGATCCAGCTATCATTAGATGTATCCTCCGTTTAATTAATTATTTGTGTAACCGTCTAGTCGCATTTTTTTGTATGTGGCAAATTTGCCATCATCAAGTGCATTTCTAATTTCTGTCATAAGGTTGTTAAAATAGTACAAATTGTGTATTACGCAAAATCTCATACCCAACATTTCTTTTGCCTTTAATAAATGTCTAATGTAGGCACGTGAATAATTTTGACACACGCTACAACCACATTGCTCTGATATTGGGGACATGTCTCTTTCATACTTTTTGTTATACAAATTCATTTTACCATGATTTGTATAAACATGTCCATGCCTTCCATTTCGTGCTGGCAAAACGCAGTCAAAAAAGTCTATACCACGCTCAACTGCCTCCAAAATATTTTCTGGCGTACCAACACCCATCAAATATGTTGGCTTATTTTGTGGCAAATATGGAACAACAGCCTCAAGTGTGTTATACATATCTTCATGACTTTCACCAACTGCAAGCCCTCCAACTGCATATCCTGCAAGGTCAAACTCACGTATAACTTTTGCATGTTCAATACGCACGTCTGGCAAAATTCCTCCTTGGTTTATACCAAAGAGCATTTGTTGCTTATTTATAGTGTCCTCTTGCTGATTTAGACGGTTCATTTCGTCCATAGAACGCTGTAACCATCTCGTTGTGCGTTCAACCGATGCTTGTATATAACTACGCTCTGCAAGTGCTGGGGGGCACTCATCAAACGCCATCGCAATAGTTGATGCAATATTTGATTGTATTTGCATGCTCTCCTCTGGTCCCATAAAAATACGTGAGCCGTCTATGTGAGATGCAAAATATACGCCTTCTTCTTTAATTTTACGTCTGTGAGCAAGTGAAAACACTTGAAATCCTCCCGAATCTGTAAGTACAGGTTTGTCCCAATTCATAAACTTGTGTATACCACCAAGTTCTTTGATAAGTTCATCGCCTGGACGCAAATGGAGATGATATGTGTTTGTCAGTGCTACTTGCGTGTGAATATTGTGTAAATCTTCTGAGCCTAATGCCCCTTTAATCGCTGCAACAGTTGCCACATTCATAAATACAGGCGTTTGTATGTCGCCGTGCACAGTATGAAGTGTTGCTCGTTTTGCTGTACCCTCAATTTTTTTTACTTCGTACATAATTTGCTCCTTTTCTTAATGCTTGCTATATGTTACACTAGTTTGGTATAATTTTCAAGGTTTTTAGTAAATAATCTTTTAGAAAGGAAACACTATGACATTATTGCTTATATTAGTTCTAATTTTTTATACATTATCTGCCCCACAATTTTATGCACCAACATACGAACAAATAAATATTGAATATATTTTGCAACAAGATTTTTATTCTGATGCCGATTACGAAACGTTATATTTGCAAACAGGAATTACAAAAAGCTTGATAGACGAAATCAAAAATCGTCCCAATTATACAGAAGAAATGCTTTCACTACAACACCACTACTTTAACGATATAGACGTTATAGAAACTGCGATGAACGCTCTAACAAAGTGGGATCAAGTGTTTTTTGACGAAGAAGTTGTGAATGCATTTGAACTTGCACCTTATCAAAATGGATATATATTTTTGACCAAATCCACAAAAACTCTCGGAGTTAGACATGGACACGCTGCAATTGTTGTTGACGCCGAAAACGGGCTTGTTCTTGAATCACTTGAACCTGGCACAGTAACAGTATTGCAAAATGCCGATAGATGGGAACTTTATCCCACTTTTATTATGCTTAAACCAGTAGGATTTTCTCAAGAGAAGCTTGACGAGGTTGCAAAATATGCACTAGAAAATTTTATGGATATTCCGTATTTTATTTTTGCAATTGGAGAAAATTCAAAAACAACACAATGTTCGCATATTGTATGGCAAATTTATAAGCAGTTTGGAATTGATATAGATGATGATGGTGGCCCTACAGTGTGGCCAAGAGATATCGCTAGAAGTGATAATCTTGAAGTGCTTCAAGTATTTGGATTTGATTTGCAAGATGATAGACTTTGGTAAAAATAGCATTAATTATAGGGGCATCTAACATACATGCCCCTTAAAATATCCTAAAATTCAAGCAGTTCTCTTAATAAATTTGTGTCACCATCTTTTGTTATAATAACATAATCTCCAACACTAAAGTCTGTCACTTTATCGCCATATGGATAAACTACTAGTTGCTCATCGAATAATATTGCAACTTCAGAGTCGTTTATATCAATAATTTCACCATATGCCACGATATCATCTACCACTAAAGGTGTCACTGTCATATTACTGTCACTTGCTTCAAACTTTTTTAAACCTGCTTCATCTGCAGAACTAGTTGTGTTGTCCTCACTTGAAGTACTTTCATCTGAAGTGCTATTACTTTCACTACTTGAACTGTCGCTACTTGAACCGCCACTACTTGAACCGCCGCTACTTGAACCCATGCCACCTGTTTGACTTGTCATTCCTGATCCAGCTGTTGCTGTGTCGCTACCAGTGGATCTATTTGAAACAATCGTACTCATTTGACGTGAAATATTACTTGTATCAATGTTTTGAAAAACTGATACTGCAACTACAACTCCCACTCCTGTTAATGCTGTAATCATTAATTGTTGTTGATCTTCTTTTTTTATCATTAAATCCCTCCTCTATAAAATTATTATCTATTTATAATTTTGAGTTTTGGCGACCAGTTTCGCCTTTTGTGAGCAAGGTATTATGTTCATAATATTCATTATATGCTTATTACAAGCCCCTGTAATTATAATTTTTTTATTATTTATAAGTCCGTTGTATGCTATAGTAGCAACTTTGGTTGGTGACATAACAAAAATCTTTGCTAACGACGATTTTTTTATTTTAGCCCGTTTTTGAAAATTTGTTTTTGTTGTACCAACAAACATCCCTGTAACAATAGCTACACTTGATAACACTGGTAAATATAAGCAAATCCATATATTATTTAAAACAAAAATGGCAACAAAAACTTGTGCCCAATTATGAACAATAGCACCAACA
>LNZQ01000013.1 GCA_002007315.1 Epulopiscium sp. Nele67-Bin004 | reverse complement strand
TTTGATTTACCAGTTGTTGTAAAAGCTGATGGGCTTGCAGCTGGGAAAGGTGTGTTGATATGCCAAACATACGACGAGGCTATTACTGCAATTGAAGATATTTTCGGTGGGGCATTTGTTGGAGCTGGCGACAGCTTAGTTATCGAAGAATTTCTTGATGGAGTTGAGGCATCTTTACTATGTTTTGTTGATGGAAATGTTATATATCCAATGGAAACTGCTAGAGATTACAAACGTATTTTTGACAATGATGGTGGAGCGAATACAGGCGGTATGGGTGGGTTTTCACCAAATCCAATTATGCCAGCAAACGTAAAAGAAGTTATTCTTGACCCTATTATTGAAGGGTTCAAAAAAGAACAGCTTGATTTTAGAGGTGTGTTATTTATTGGTCTTATGATTAAAGATAATGTTCCGTATGTTTTAGAATTTAACGTTCGTTTTGGAGACCCTGAAACTCAAAGTGTGTTGCCACGTCTAAAAACTAAGTTGTTAGATATTATGACGGCTTGTGCAACTGGTCACCTTGGTGATATTGCTATTGAGTGGGACGACCAAGTTAGTGTAACTGTTATTTTGGCTAGTGCGGGGTACCCTGAGTCATCAACAAAAGGTTGCGTTATTACAGGGATATCAAATACTGATGATGTGTTTGTATATCATTCTGGAACAGCAAAAGATGGCGAAAATATCGTAACTGCTGGTGGGCGAGTGCTTGCGGTGACAGCTCTTGCGGACACAATTGAAAATGCAAAAAACAAAGCTTATGAGCACATAAAAAACATACAATTTGACGGCATGCAATATAGAACGGATATAGCTAGGGGTTATTAAGCCCCTAGTTTTTTTAACGAGAGAGGGTTGATAATATTGAATTATATTGGGTCAAAATATTCTCTAATAGATTTTTTAACCGAAACAATTAATGAAGTAACTAACATACCAAGTAGTAAAAATATTATATTTACAGATTTATTTTCAGGAACTGGAGTTGTTGGGGCAACATTCAAGAAACAAGGATACACAGTAATAGCCAACGACTTACAGTATTATAGCTATATTTTAAATAAACATAACATAGAAAATACAAGACCTTTAAGCAAAAAATTTTTGGAGCATTTAAATAATCTGCGTGGAGTAGAGGGGTTTATATACAATAATTATTGCGTAGGTTCTGGAAGTGAGCGAAATTATTTTACAGATTATAACGGGAAAAAATGTGATGCTATTAGAATTGAAATTGAGAATTTATATAACAATAATAAAATAAATAAGCCTACGTATTATTATTATTTAGCCAGCCTAATAAATTCAATTGATAAACTTGCAAATACAGTATCAGTATACGGTGCGTTTTTAAAACATATAAAAAAGTCTGCTCAAAAAGACTTAGATCTTGAATTGTTACCTATCATTGAGGGGTCAAGAGGTAAAGCTTATAACTGTGATGCCAACCAACTTATAAAGCGTATTAAAGGGGATATATTGTATTTAGACCCACCTTACAATGTGAGGCAATATTGCTCAAACTACCATTTGCTTGAAACTATTTCAAGATACGACAATCCCACTATTAAAGGAAAAACTGGGCTTAGAACTGATAACTCCCAAAAAAGCTTGTATTGCTCAAAACGCACTATAGAAGCAGCGTTTGAAGATTTAATCGCTAATGCAAAATTTAAGTATATATTTTTAAGCTACAACAACGAAGGCTTAATGTCGCTTGATATGATAAAAGATATAATGTCTAAACATGGCGAGTATCAGCTTTTTTCAACAGAGTATAGACGTTTTAAGGCGGACAGAACACACGCTAGAAATCACAAAGCCAATTTAACATATGAATATTTGCATTGCCTCACAAAAAAAGCCCCCTATGTATAATTAAACATAAGAGGCTTTTTATTAATCTTCGATAGATATAGTCATTACTTCAACATTGCTAACTGTTTCTGTTATTGTGAACATATCTTCAAATAAGTCTTCAACTAGCATAGTTGTTCCGTCAAGTTCAAGTTCACGATGAGTTGTTTCAGATACTTCAGCCACGGCTTTGATTTGAACACCCATAGTATCTTCGCCAAACATTGATTTCATTCCAATATACATATCTAAATCTTCGTAATGTACGTCATCAAGCACATAATATTCCAAAGTCAGATTTGCATCTAAAAATAGTTTTGCCATTTCGATAAACTGAGGTTTAACAGATTCAGTATATTCTGCTTGCAACTCGGCAAGTTCGTCTAAATCGCCACCAAAATTAAATGCTTCACCAAGCACATCTAAATTGTAAACGATATTATCCATAAGCTCGCCTAAAATAGTTACAATTTCTTCAGTGCCTAGAGTGACTGTGTACACATCACCGTCTTTTGTCGTAAATCCATCAGATGAAACATCAAATAGACTTGCTAACAATCCTGCGTATTCATCTTCAAAATCACTTGCTAAAGCTTCAACTGCTGATAGTGACATTCCTGCAAACAAATCGCCATAATCAAGGTAATCAGCAAACTCAATATCTAGTTCGGCACCTGTTAATTCAACCATCTGTTTCATATAGTCAGTTGATATGTAGCATACGTTGTCAATGATGTATTGCGTCATTGTAAGTGGAGTAGTGGCAAGTTCTTCAAATAATTGTTGCATTTCTTCAAGTGAGTCAAGTTGATACTCTAGGTAGTATGTTGAATATGCATCTTCGTTTGCGATTGCTTGCTCAAGCTCAGTTTGAACATATTCTATTTGTGAATTTACCATATTTGTGTAATCTATAGTAATATTGCTAATACTTTCTGAGTTAAGTTCATCTGCTTGGCTTGCGTACCCTGTTTGCTCAAATGCAATAGTTGCACTGTCAGCACCTGCAATAAGTTCGATTGTGCCTGAAGTTACAAATTCAAAAGCTTCAAATTCTGTCGTTTCGTTCATCAAATTGTATAATTCTATGTCAGCTGCGTTGCACCCTGTTAATGCAAATGCTCCAATTCCTAAAGCTAATATTTTTTTAAACATAAAAAATCCTCCTGAATAAAAATTTGTTATAAGATGTATTATAACATAATTTGCTTAAATATACAATTGCATTTAGCTTGGTAATGACTGGTAGGGAGGAGGGGTCAAAAAAAAGGGCTTCAAGCCCTTTAAAGTTATATCTTAAACTTAGATATTTGTGATTTAAGCGAGTTAATTTGTTCTGTTAGTTCGGTGCTTATTTCAGCATTGCGATGTGATATATTTGTGCTCGCATCAACTTCTGTGGCGAATTTTTCCGTGCCAGTAACAATTTCGGCCAAAGCATCTTTTTGAACGATAGCGTTTTCCCGAACTTTTTTAGATGCCTCGTCATTTTCAAGTGTAGCGTCCATGATATCTTCAAGCGATTTGGACGTTTGGGCAACTTTTTGTTCCCCAAGTTTAACTGTTTCAAGATTTGATACGAGAAGTTCTTGAATTTCGTGCACAGTTTTGGAGCTTCTAGTTGCCAAATCACGAATTTCATTTGCGACGATTGCAAAACCACGACCGCTTTCGCCAGCTCGAGCCGACTCGATAGATGCATTTAATGCAAGTAAGTTCGTTTGCATAGCAATATCATCGATTATTTCAATAATTTTAGAAATTTCTTTAGTTGAGGAGCTAATATTTTGCATTGCTGATACTGTTTCGGTGGCAACAACTTGCCCGTCTATAGCTTTTTGTTTCATAAGTTGAACAATTTCGTAACTTTTATCAACTTCAACCATACTAGTTGTAATATTATCTGTAATGGAAACGGCACTAAGTTTAAATTCATACAATAGTTCTTGTTGTCTAATAGTAGAATCAGCTAGGTGGCTTGCTGAACTTGCGATTTGATTTGCCTCGTAGTCAACACTTTGTGTTGAAGTCAATGTTTCAGCTAATAGCGAACGCAATTTACTTGAGATTTCTTCCAATGAATGATCAATTATTTCAAAATCCCCAGTATAAGTAATAGTTTTTTGCCTAACAAAATCCCCCTCGGAATATTGTTTAAGTGTTTGAGAAATGTTGTGTACATACATTTCCAAAGTTGATGAAATATCGCCTATAGTTTGCATAAACATTGCTACTTCTTTACTATTTATATTGATGTGAGAAGTGTCTAGTATAAAATCACCTTTTTTGAATGATGTTAAGGTGTTTACGCTATCCTCAAGTGGCTTAATTAAATTTTTAACACACTTATTTACAACAAGTCCTGCTATAAGTACAGATAAAATACCGATCATAATGTTAGTAAAAATTGAACTAATTGTTGTTAAAATATTGTTAGTTGTGTCATAACTTGAAATAATTTTCCAAGTTGTAAGCGGTATGTTGGAATATACACTAACCCCTGCTGTACCATATTCGTTACTAGTGTTTATAGTTGTGTGTGCGGGTGAGTTTAAAAGATTTGCGTATTCTCCAAATGAAAGTGCCGACACCATACCGTCGCTTGTAGGATTAAAAGTATTGTTCAAATGTGTAATAACTTCGTCGTATTGATTAACAATAAATAAGTCAACGCCATTATTTTTTGATAAATCATCAATAATAGATTGCAAAACTTCTAGGCGAATGTCAAGTCCCATAACTCCAACAAGCTGATTTTGTGAGTTTTTAACGGGTGAGGCGATTGTAACGACAAGCGTTTTTGCAGATGATGAGATATATGGTTCGGTAATAAATAAGCCATCCGCAGCGGTTGCACCTTGGTACCAGCCTCGTACCCTAGGATCATAATCTGGTGATGATAGTCCCGTTGCACTTTCAAATTTGCCAGTTTCAAGACCTAAATACAGAGTGATAATGTCATTATGTCCTATAATTCGGTTGGCAAAATACTGTTCTAAACCATCGTGGTCTACAAATTTGTTCCCCAGTTCAATTTCGTCTTTAATAGTTTCTAAAAATGTGATATTTGATGATAGCCAACTATCAAATTGAGCTAATGCAATTTCTGTATTTAGTTCAACAATTAAATTTGACTCATATTTCAATTCGTTAAGTTGATGTGTAATGTTAACTGTCGTTGAAATGAGCAATATTATCACGATTGCTACGCTAAAAAGCCATTGTATTTGTGTAGATAAAGTCAAGTTTTTAATATTTTTCATAGTTTCCTCCTTTATAAATTGGCACTGTCTACTATTGGGACATTTTAGGCGATTTTTGTCAATAGCTTAGTATATTATATTGGAAAATATTATAATTTATGCAAAAAAAGAACTACCCGTAAATACGAATAGTTCTTTTTTAAATTAGCCTTGAGGAATAAAAAATGCTGCTGGTTCTTCCTCTTCTTCAGGTTCTGGAGTTGGTTCAGGCACTGGAGTCGGTTCAGGTTCTGGAGTCGGCTCAGGTTCTGGAGTCGGTTCAGGTTCTGGAGTTGGCTCAGGTTCTGGAGTTGGCTCAGGTTCAACTGTTGGTTGATTGTTAGGGAAAAATATGTTGCTGTTTACCATGTCATCAATTTCAGTTGATGTTTCTGGAACTAATTCTGGAACAACTGTTTCTTCCTCTTCTTCATCGCCAAATATTCCGCTTAACCAACCGTCAGGTAAGAATATATCTGGTGTTGATGGCACAACTGGTGCAACTTCTATTGGTTGAGTGTGAACGTTACAATAAGAAGTAACAGGCTGTCCTGAAGTTCCTGAACGGGTATAAATATAGCTTGATGGACAATATTCAGTTGGTAACATTCCTGATGCTGAACAAATTCTAGTTGAAACGTGAATGTTACAATAATGTTCTGTTAAATGTTCTGGTCTAAAGTAATCTGTGTGTGTGCTAGAACATAGAGCAGTTGGTGTCATTCCTGATGCCGAACATACTGTCGCCATCAAATACCCGGTTGTCACAGGTTCAAATTCGGCGTACGGCAAGTTCGCATGAACGTCTTGCATAATGTTACCCCAAATATTTAAGTGGTTTCTAGTTACGCCGTTCATTTCTTTAGGTTGGTCGTGACCAAGCCAAATTGCTGCTGTGTAGTATGGCGAGTATCCAACGAACGTTAAGTCTTTTTCATCATTTGTTGTACCTGTTTTCCCAACTACAGGGTGTGAGTTAAACCAATTTTTTAGTGACGCTCCTGTTCCTGAACCAGTAACAACGTCTTCCATCAAATCAGTAAGCATATATGCTGTTGATGCCGAAATAACTTGGCGAGTTTCTGGGACGTTATCGATTAATACGTCACCGTTTCTATCAAGAACTTTTGTGTATAATATCGGTTCGATATAAGTTCCTCCGTTTGCTATAGTAGCATATGAGCCAGCAAGATCAATAGTTGTAACCCCGTCTGTAATTCCGCCCAGTGCTGATGCGTAAACTTTATCTTGGTCTGTTAATGTTGAAAATCCGAAGTTTAATAAATAGTTATGCGAAGCTTCAAGCCCCACCATATCAATAGTTTTAACGGCTAGAGCATTAACAGAGCGCCAAATTCCGTATCGCATAGTTGTGTTTCCAACGTATTTTCCGTCCCAGTTTTGCGGGCTATACGTTCCTGGGTTTAGGTCGATAGTTATAGGTTCATCGACAATAACTGACCCTGGAGATAAAATTCCCATATCAAGTGCAGGGGCATATGCTGCAAGAACTTTAAATACCGAACCAGGTTGACGTGTCGCTTGCGTCGCACGGTTAAACATTCGGTCTGCTTCTTTGTCCCCATGTCCACCAGAAAGTGCAACAACGTGTCCAGTAGTGTGGTCCATAATAACGAATGCTGTTTGTGGTTGCAGTGCTTGATATAAGGCATCAATGTACTCTGTATCTTCGGTCACGCCCCATTCAACACGTTTTGATTCTTTAAACAGCTCAATATCAGTATTTGCACTAACTATAGATGTTGTGTTGAAGTGGTTTTGAGTGCCGTCCTCCTCATAAATAGTTAATCGGTAATCAAGTTGAAGTTCAAGATTATTTTGTGGATACAAACTGATATCGTTTATGTGTTTATCAACTATTTCTTGAATTTCAGGGTTAAATGTTGTATAAATTTCTACCCCTCCACCGTATAAATAGTTTGACGCTTGGGTAAGTGACATTCCATCTTCTTGTAAGTCAGCTAAAACAGAATTTATAACCGCATCAACAAAATAAGTATGAGGTGACGCTTCAACAAACGTTTGATTAACCTCTTGAATGTTGTTGTAAGGGTCTTCTTGCAACGCTTCTTGTCGCTCAGTTTCTGTTATATAACCTTGTTCAACCATTTTTTGCAAAATAACTTTAGCTTTTTCCCAGTTTGCGTCTGGATTGTATACAGGGCTTAGTGCAGTTGGAGCTTGTGTAATCCCTGCGATAACGACACTTTCAGCAAGAGTCAAGTCCCAAACATCTTTGTTGTAATACCTATTTGCTGCAGCTTGTACCCCATTTTGCCCGTGTCCAAGTGCCATCGTATTTAAGTAATACTCCAAAATCAAATCTTTTTCATAAATTTGCTCAAATTGAATTGCAAGATATTGTTCTTGGATTTTACGCACAAAAGTTTGCTCGGTTGTAAGTATATTGTTTTTGATTAATTGTTGCGTAAGTGTGCTGGCTCCCTCGGTAATACTACGAGTTTGCAAGTTTACGACGATTGCTCGAAGTATCCCTTTAACGTCTATACCGTTATGTTCATAAAATCTTTCATCTTCAATAGCTATAACTGCTTGTTGCAAATATACAGGTATTTCATCAAGTGTTACATATATACGGTTTTCGCCTGAACCACTTATTAGACGATCGATTTCGTTGCCGTTTACATCATAAATAAATGATGTGTAGTTTGTTACTGGTTTAAGTTCTAGGGTCGAGATGTCTGGAGCACTATTTATTATGCCCATAAATATCCCCATTCCTGCACCAATAAGAGAGAAAATCCCTATTATTATAGCTATAAAAAATGCTCTAAACCCTAAAATTTTCGCTATTCTTGCACGTTTCTTTGAGGTATTTTCCTTTTTTTCTTGGTCCTCGTTTGACCCTTTAGATGAATCATTATTTTTGTTATATTTTGAATAATCCATTAGCGTTTACCCTCCTTAAAATGTATTATACCAAAAAACATCTGATTTAACAAATAAAAACTGCATTATATGAATATATTGTACAAGAAGTAATTTTTTTGCGAGGAGCGATTTATGAAAAAACGTAAAGTTCAAACTGCGTATCCCCCTCAAGTTTTGGCTAGGCAATACCATCAACAAAAAACTCATCGACTTCAAGCGATGTTAGCTATTCTTTTTATTATTATTGCAGTTGGCGTACTTTATATACAAGTTGATTCGGAAATTATGCCGTCTGTTATGGCTATGGCGGAGCTTGAGGCGACGACGATTGCAACCGAGGCGATAAACGAAGCGATAGCACAAGTGTTAACGACGAATCAAACTACAGTTGAAGATTTGCTTCATTATGATTATAATGACAACGGCGAACTTGTTTCTTGGAATGTAAATTCGATATTGATAAATAATTTGTGTGCTCAAATAGTGTCTAAATGTAGTAGCGAGCTAAAAAATATTGGGCTTGTTCCGTTTGAGATACCGCTTGGGAATTTAACTGGGAGTCGTATATTTGCGAACTTAGGTCCTAGTATTGTGGTAGAAATTTTGCCTGTTGGAACTGTGCAAGTAGATTATAAAAATGATATAAAATCTACAGGGATAAACCAAGTTAATCATACAGTTTGGCTTGAGGTTAAGGCAACGATACAAGTTGTTGTGCCGCTTTTTTCAAACCAAATTGTTGTTAACAGAAATATTATGTTGATAGATAAAGTAATTTCTGGTGATGTACCTCCAAGCTATATTCAAGTACCATCACAAAATGTTTTTGATGTAATGCCGTAGGACGGCTGTAGGCGTGGTTATTGACCGCCTACATTATAATGTTTTACCAAGTTTGCCCCTAAATGCTCGGGCTAATATTGATTTTTTTAGCAAGTCTATTTTCTCTACCAAGTTGTAGAGGTCATAGGCTTGCTTTTCGTTGGTTAGGAGCTTGTCAAGTATGCGAACGATTTCAGCTTGTTCTGCAATAGTAGGGAGGTATATTGGTAAACTATTACATGCACTTTTATTCAAATATGCAATAGTAGTTGCAGTGGCTTTTTCTATCATATATCCTTCTAAATATCTAATATTATTCATCAAGAATTTATTATTTATATGGTCACTAGGCAAGAATGCATGTAATTGCTGATTAATTACACATTCATTATCAACTATTGCCGATATGCCAAATCTACCAACACAACTCATAACTACACTACCTTTTGGAATTATTTTTGCTTTCACCTCTAATATCTCTTTATCTAGCAAATATAATTCACTAGTATGATTAGAAACAAAATCTCCTTGTAAATTTGGTATAGTAATCCAAGGAATACTTCCAGTAAAGCTCTTAGGTTTATCTCTACCTGGTACTATACAATCACAGATTTCTCCTATTGTTTTCTCTTCCCAGCTGTCAAAACTAACCCCATTTTCTTCACGCCACTTTGCAGTAAGTTCCCCTGTGAATGCTTTGTGCAAAATTGCAAGCTTTCTATTTTCAAATGAGTCTATAGCAGTTTGTACAATCTCCCTTGCTCGGTCAAGCTTGGTAAATAACGACTCAATTGTATCAACTATTCTTTGTTGTTCAGCAACTGGTGGTAGTGGAAATGGCATATTTTCCAATCTACTTTTTGTCACTGAAGAAAACGTTGAACCAGTAGAAATAGTATGCAAATAGTCTTCAAAATTTATAAAATAATATCGAATTAATTTATTATCTAAAGTATCACTTCTAATCCCTGCAACACCACGCCCTAGACAATATTCACCATCAGAAAAAATAGGTTTACCTAATGTAGCTCTAATTGATATAATAACATCTCCTGTTTTTGACAACTTTGTAGGTGTAGTAGTATATTTTAAAGCTTTGGGAAACAACTCTCCCATATCAGATGCACCACCTATTAAAGGTGTATAGCTACTATCGTCAGTTGTGTCATCTCCCTTTGGCGATTGTCCCATAACAACTTCTGTAACCTCACCTAATGTCGTCCAACTCCAATTACTCGGTATATCATATAGCATAAAACTACCTCCATTAACTACTTTTTGTAAAAGTGTATCACTACTTACGTCGACAATCAACTTTTTTTCGAACATAATTAAAGAGTATACGCCTTTTTATCCTCCCATGATGTCCCATACCACAAAGCCATTACCCAATATTTCATTAAAATAAACCAAGGACGGCCAGTGACCGTCCGTACAGTGGGCATCGATCTATTTAGGATATTCACGATAGCTGTCCTTTTTTATACATATTGCAAAAATGTATAATTTTTGTTAGAATATTTATAGTTGTTATACAAAGAAAGGACTAATTTATGCTAGCACTTATAATTATCATTTTGATATTGTTAACTTTGTTTATTGGGACAACTTTGTTTCGGAGTGTTGGAGTTGAGGCTGAACAAGCACCGCACCCAAACAATATGCAAGAAATAGAGCTTGAACCAGAGCAAGAAGAAACGGAAGAAGAAACAGAAGAAGAAATTGAGGAAGAAAGCGAAGAAGCTGAAGAAGATATGGAAGAAGAACAAGACATCACTACTTATTGGGAAGAAAAAGCCGAACTTGTTACCAGTGATGATGACACCGTAACTTTTGTAGACGCTTTAGGTCACACAAAAACACTTGAGAAAAAGCCACAACGTGTTGTCAGTTTAACACCTAGCCCTATAGGTCTTTGGTATGAGGCAGGCGGGAAAATTGTTGGGCGTGTGCATTCGCCATATGACGAGTTTTTGCCTGAAGAAGCACTTGAAGACGAAGTTGAAGTTATCGGAAATAGTTGGGAAATAACGAGTATTAGACTTGAAAGTGTTATGGCTACAAATCCTGACCTTGTGATTTTGGACAAAGATAAAATCATTTTCGCACAGCCTTTGGCGATAGTAGGAATTAAAACTATAATTGTCGATTACGCTGATATAAGAGATTATTTGAAGTGGTTTAAAGTATTTAGTTTGCTTAATAATGAAGAAGAATTGTATGACAACGTTGCAAAGCAAACTTTAGACTACACATTAGCTGTAATTGAGCGTGTTCCTGTTGTGGAGCGTCCAAAAGTGTTATGTTTAAATGTCGATAAAACATCTATAACCGCAAATTTATCTAACACTATGCTAGGCACTATCGTTAATGAACTTGGTGGGATCAACGTTGCTGGCAATTACGCCGACCCAGAAAACGAAGAAATTTCTAAAATAGAAGTGACGCTTGAAGCTATGGTTGAATCGAACCCAGATAAAATTTTGGTACATCAATTCACAGATGACGGAACAGTACAAACAATATTAGAGCAAATATTTGAAACGAATCCAATATTAAAAACTTTAAATGCTGTAAAAAATAACGAAATTTATTACTTAGATATGAGCTTATTTGCTTGTTATCCAAACAAACGATACAATGAAGCATACAGCGAAGTGTTAAAAATGTTGTATCAAACAAAAGAAGAAACTATTGAAGAAGCATCTGAAATTGTGGAGGCAATTATATAAATAGTTTTATAAGGAGAAAACATGAACGACAATACTTTTAGTAAACTAGAATATTTCTCATTAGTGGAACATTTAAAAACTTATACAAGTAGCAATCTAGGAAAAAATTTAATTGACAAGTTATATCCATCACCATATATAAAAGTTGTAAAAAAACGTCTGCAAGAAACCGCCGAAGCAAAACAACTACTTAGCTCTGTTGGGGGCGTGCCTATACAAGGTGTCGGAAATATAGATTTTTTGATTGAACAAGTTGAAAAAGGGATAGTTCTTGAATGTGGGGACTTACTCCAAGTAGGTGAATTTTTGCGAGGTTGTAGAAAACTTCGAGAGTTTATGACTGCGAAGCAAAACTATGCCCCAACACTTGCAAACTACAGTTTGTCTATTACACCACTAAAAAATGTTGAAGACGAGATAAGTCAAGCAATATCAAAAGGGCGGGTTGACACATCTGCAAGCACCGAACTAAAAAGAATTCGTCGTTACATCGATGTTGAGCAAACAAAAATTGAAGAACGACTTGAAAAATTTGTACGTGCCAACAAAAATTATTTGCAAGATGCATTTTTTTCAAAACGTGGCGAACATTACACTGTTCCGATTAAAGCGTCATATAAAAATCAAGTTGATGGCACGATTATAGACACCTCAAACAAAGGGACAACTGTATTTATCGAGCCAAAAGTGATCCAAAAACATACAGCGACACTTGCAACGTTAAAAATCGAAGAATCTATGGAAGAATATCGAATATTAGCAGAAATTACGGATTTTATATTTAATAGTATACAGCAAATTAAAATTAATGTAGAAGTAATTTCTGAGTATGATTTAATATTTGCAAAAGGTAAATATGCAATTGCGATAGATGGAATTATGCCCATGGTTAACAACTATGGGTATACAAACATTGTTGATGGAAAGCACCCGTTGCTTGAGGGTGCAGTTGTTCCACTAAATTTAACGATAGGCGAAAGTTATCGCAGTCTTATTATTACAGGACCAAACGCAGGTGGAAAAACTATCGTGTTAAAAGCAGTTGGCTTGCTGACGCTTGCAACACAACTTGGGCTTTTTGTTCCAGCAAAACAAGGCACGGAAATAGCTATATACGAAAAAATATTTGTTGATATTGGAGACAATCAAAGTATACAAAATGCTTTAAGCACGTTTTCGTCACACGTCAAAAATTTATCTTCTATTATAAAGCAAACGAATAAATCAACGTTGTTGTTGTTTGATGAAATCGGCAGTGGAACAGAGCCAAACGAGGGGGCAGGGCTTGCGATTGCGATACTTGAAGAAGTTTATAAAAAAGGTGCGATAACAATTGCATCAACTCACTACGGCGAAATTAAAAACTTTAGCCAGATGCACCCAGACTTTGAAAATGCAGGAATGAGGTTTAATCCTGACACGCTTGAGCCATTGTATCAACTTGTTATAGGGGAGTCTGGCGAGAGTAATGCACTGTTTATTTCTAAAAAGATGGAAGTCCCGACACACGTTTTGGAGCGTGCAAAACTTTATATTGAAACGAAAAACTACAACTATGATAAAATTGAACCTCCAAAAAGGCAAGCAGAAACACAGCAAGTTGAATCAAGTTGTGTATAACAAAGGCGATAAAGTTTTGATTACCGAAACAGGTAAGCAAGGCATTGTGTTTAGCACACAAGATGACAGGCGAAACGTTGTAGTTTTAGTTGATGACGAGCTAGTAGAAGTTTATGAAAAACGACTGAAGCTACAAATTGCTAGAGCTGAGCTGTACCCAGAGGATTATGATTTAGATAGCTTATTTATAAGTTTTAAAGAACGTAAACTTGAAAAAGATATAGCTCGTGGTTCAAAAAAAGCATTAAAACAAATACAAAAACAAATTAGGGGGAATTAACATGACAAAAGATAAAACGAAAAAATTTCAATTTGACACACCAGGTAAGTTGGCGAAAAAAAGATTGCAAGATGTGCAACATAATAGAAGCGAGTTTGTTGCACTAGAAACGTCTGGGCTACACGCAAAAAATAGGTTAAAATCTATTGTGGAACAAGTGAATAAACAGTAAAAAAATTGAAGGCTACGGAAGAACTGTGAAGGTAAGTTAAATAGTAGTTTGCATATGGTAGAATTAGGATTATTATTAAAAAGATTCTAAACAGGTTCTAAGGCGTATGCTAAAATTAGTTATAGGCAGTTTAAAATACACTTTAACTCGAAATAATAATATTTATAAGTTAAAGTGTATAGTTAAGTTTTATGGAATGTTTAATTTGAACTCTCCACTAGGCTAAAGTCCTAGTGGATTCCTACGTACAGAAACTTTTGTTTCTAATTTAGAAGGCTATCCCCGTAGTCCCTACGGTTGGTTAGTATTATATTTGACAATATACGGACTTGGTTTTCGTCATGTATTTTACTTGTCAAAAATAGTCTATACGAAAAATCCCTTGTCGTCAAGGCATTTTTCTAAAGTTAATGGGCAATTCATCCACTCCCCTAAAGGGATAGTGGTTTTTTTGCTAAAAATCTATAAA
>LNZQ01000012.1 GCA_002007315.1 Epulopiscium sp. Nele67-Bin004 | reverse complement strand
TTGAACTCTCCACTAGGCTAAAGTCCTAGTGGATTCCTACGTACAGAAACTTTTGTTTCTAATTTAGAAGGCTATCCCCGTAGTCCCTACGGTTATTAGTATTATATTTGACAATATACGGACTTGGTTTTCGTCATGTATTTTACTTGTCAAAAATAGTCTATACGAAAAATCCCTTGTCGTCAAGGCATTTTTCTAAAGTTAATGAGCAATTCATCCACTCCCCTAAAGGGATAGTGGTTTTCTTGCTAAAAATCTATAAAATCTTTCATATCTGCTACTATTGACTCGATATCATCTCTCTCAATTGCATAGTTTTTAAATAAGTTAAGAGATATATCCCCGTGCAACACTTGCTCTGTACAGTTGATACGACCTTCAGCCAATGCATCAAGAACATCGTCAAGCTCATCAACTATAGTTAATAGTGCTTTAGCAAAGTTCAAATAGAAGAAAGTATCGTCTTTAATTACATCACGGATAGTAGGAAGTTTTTGCCAAAATTCTCTATACCACAATGGGTTGTGTGGGAAAATCAATATACAAGCATCTTCCCCGCAAGGGTTTTCAGCAAGACGCTCCATACATTTAATAAGAACCCCTAGTTTATATTGGAACAATGGCAAATCAATTATATCTACTCTCAAGTGATTTATATCCTCATAATCATGGTAGAAATTTGGATTTTCAAATTCAGGGTCATGATAATTAGGGCTTATAAATTCTTTGATACTTAATGGTCTATAATAACTTAAATCTGGGTATGCATGGTATTTTGATGAATGAACGCAACCGTCTATAAACGCAACAGCTAGAGCCTCGTTGTAAATAGGGTGGTCAAGTTGTTCAGCTGGCATTAGTCCATTTTCCAATGCATTGTTAATGTTTTCAGTTTCTCTTGCTAAAATATGCACACAATTTCTAAATGGCTCAGAATAATCAACTTCTAAATGAGATATATCTTCGCAAATACTATCAACACAATCTATTATCATACCAAACATTTCTTCGCTAGTTAAAATCATTTGCGTAAAGTCTGGCATAGGTTGGTCTTTTATTTCATCAATAATATCTAAAAGTTTATGAAATGTGTCACTAAATAAATCTAAATTTACTGCTGGTAAATCTACATTTTTAACTGTCGTAGATTTTTGTCCAAGCACTGGTCTTTTACTAACTTTTTGAACTGGCTCAGGTGAAGTTGATTCAACCATTAAGTCAAAATCAGACATTAAATCTAAGTCAGGCATTAGGTCGACTTCAGGCATCAAATCAAGCTCAGGCATTAAGTCAAGTTCTGTCATAAGCCCCAAATCAGGCATAACTATTGACGGTGTTTCTTCAATATAATGGACAGTTTGTCCTTGTAACATCAACATACAATCGTTAAGTTGAGATAATGTTGATAAATCTGTTTTTGCTAAATTTGCGTAATTATTTAATTCTTCTAAAATTGTTTCACTAGTTTGTTGTTGAAGTTCAGATTTCACTTCTTGTAATAGCGAAACGCCTTGTGTAATTTTGTCGTTTAATGAATTTGGTATTTCAAGCTCTCCTAGTATTTCTAATATTCCCTCAAGAGCTTCTATGCTCGTGTAATATCCGATTGGTTTCATTCTTTTCAACCTCCTTGTTATGTGATAAAATGATAACATAATATAGTAAATATGTCAAAGATATTAATTTTTCGCTAACTTAACATATTGCTGTAAAATTATTATAAAGAGGAGGCAAAATATGAAGATTTTTCACACTAGTGATTGGCATATTGGCAAAATAGTTAATAATGTGTCGATGCTTGATGACCAAAAATATGTACTAAATGCACTAATTGACATAATCGACGACAAAAAGCCAGATGTAATAATAATTGCAGGAGATATTTATGACAGGTCAGTGCCACCAGTTGTTGCTGTCGAACTGCTTAATGAGGTGCTTGTTGAACTTGTTCTAAACAAAGGAATTAAAGTGCTTGCGATTTCGGGCAACCATGACAGTGGGGGGCGTATTGGCTTTGGGAGTGACATATTAAAAAGCCAAGGTTTGTATATGGTTGGCAGTGAACAAGTGTTATTTGACAGAATAGAAATAATAAAAAATGAAGAAGTTTGTCATTTTTATTTAGTTCCGTATAAAGACCCTTCATTTGTTAGAATGATATCTGAAAATACTGATATCAAAACTCATCAAGATGCGATGGAGCACATTTTGGAGTTAATTAAACTTGAAATGGACGACATGGCACAAAACTTTTTGGTATGTCATGGATATGTGTCTAAAATATCGGGAGATTTTGTTACAAGTGAGTCAGAAAAACCACTTGCGATAGGTGGAACGGATATTATAAGTGCAGATATTTTTAATGATTTTGATTACGTTGCACTGGGGCATTTGCACCAAAAGCAAAAAATCGGCAACAAAAATATTTATTATTCGGGGTCGCTTTGTAAATATTCTTTTGATGAGCGAGAAAAAGTTGTAATCGAAATTGATACAAAAATTAAAGAAGTATCGTATATAAATTTGCCAATAAGGAAAGACTTTAAAAAAATAACTGGCACGTTGGACGAGCTGTTGCAAAATAGTTCGCAAGATTATATTTTAGCAACACTTACTGATGAGGGGGAACTTCTAAACCCGATAGGAAAACTTAGAGAAGTATATCCAAATATCATGCAAATTTCAAGAGCTTACACCAAAACTAAAACAGACGTTGAACCTAGTCAAATTACCACTCAAAAATTAAACACACCAGAAGTCATATTTGAAGAATTTTATACTGAGTTTGGACACACCGATTACACAACAGAGAAAAAAGAGTATGTAAACTCTATTATAGAAGCAGTTATGAGTAGGGAGGAGAGCAGATGAAACCGATAAAATTAGTTATGACAGCGTTTGGACCATATGCGGAAGCACAAACGATAGATTTTACGGAGCTTGGACAACATAACATTTTTGTTATAACAGGACCAACGGGTGCAGGTAAAACAACAATTTTTGATGCGATGAGTTATGCACTTTTTGCCACAGGAAGCGGAGAAACTCGTGACTATCAACAAAACTTTAGAAGTAATTTTGTTGATGATAAACAAGCTATGTCGGTTGAGTTCACATTTGAAGTTTCAAACAGACGATATATAGTGACAAAGAGATTGACGCCTAAAGCAAAATCGGCAACAACAAAGCTTGAAGATATTACACAACAAAAAGTTATTACATCAGGGGTTGCAAAAGAAGTTGAAAATATTTTGGGCATAAACGAACAACAGTTTAAGCAAATTGTTATGTTGCCACAAGGTGAGTTTAGGAAGTTTTTAAACTCAGATACAACCGAAAAGTCGAAAATTTTTAGAAGTATATTTGGCACATATTTATTTGAGCAAATCCAAGAGGCATTTAAACAAAGAGCAAAAGGCCTAAAAGATACTCATGGGCAACTTGAGAACGAACTTTATATTTTAAGAGAAAGATATGCGAGTCAAGCTCAAGGAGATATTTTAGATTTTAAGAAAGTAGTTGTATCGCAAGAAACTCAACTTACGCAGTATGCTACAGACATACAAACACTAGACAACCTAATTTCAACTCTCACAGAACAAAAAGTTTCTATAGACACAGCAAACAAACGATTGCAAGAAATCCAAAAACAAATCGAACAACTAGAACAAAGTATCAAAAAAGGCAATACTTTTAAAACAGAAAAGCAAAATGACCTATCAAAAACTAGTCAACAATTTACCGACATCAAAGAAAAACTTACAAATCATGATGAACTCAAAAAAGAAAAAAATAAACTTGAAGAAGTAATTCCTAAGTTTGAACAACAAGAAGTGCTTACTACACAACTTTGTGAAGCGGAACAACACAAACTTTTAATCCAAAAGCAAGAGCTTGAAAACAGCCGTAAACAAATTGGTAGTTTGTATACTATGTCCAACAATTACGATAAAAATATAGCTGAACATACTAAAAAAGCTGATTCATATAAGAAATTGGAACAAAGTTATAATAAGGTAAGGACAGAGTATGAAGATCAAAATAATATTTATAGAGATGAGCAGGCAGGAATTTTGGCAACAACATTGCAAGAGGGCGAACCTTGTATTGTGTGTGGTTCAACGACTCACCCAAACCCAGCAAAAGTTTCAGCAGAAATAGAAGTGTTATCAAAAGATGAACTGCAAAAACTTCAAGATAAAATTTTGCCAGCTGAACAAGCCAAAAATAAAGCTTACGATGAGTTACAAGTACTTCACCAAAACAACATAGTTGCACTAGAAAGAATTACAGCTGAATTAGAAAAATACGATAATTTGCCAAGTGAATATACTTCAAATCTAACAAAAGAAGTTACGATTATTGGAAAACAACTACAACAACAAATAGCCAAATTAGGCGAAAAAATAACTATAACTCAAGTTCCAAATGGCTTGACACAGCAAGATATAGAAATTCGCATAGCACAAATAAATACTGAGCTTATCGCAATACAAAAAGATATACCAAACATTTCAAAAGCCGAAGTAAGTAGACGTATAACAAATATTTCACGCCAAATTATAGAAGAAGAACAACAATACACTAAAATAGAAACTGCGATAAATGACATAAAGAAAAATATAATTCAAGCAGATACAAAGATTGTAGAGCTTAACAATCAGCTTGAGCAAACACAGGCACAGCTAACGGTGCAGCAAGAGCAAAACGCCAAAAACAAAGATATATTGGACGTTATGGCGGAGCTTGGAATAACAACAACTAAAAGAAATCAGTTGTTAAATGAGCAACAATCAGTAGTTAGTAGCAGAGATATTATTAAAGAAATTGGTACGCAATTTGAAAAAGCTAACAAAAACTATCAACAAGTTGAAAAAGAATATCGACTTATAGGTGATATAAGTGATATTGCAAATGGAAAAGGAACGTATGTAACGTATGAAAATTATGTGTTAGGTATGTATTTTGACCAAGTTATTGACAGGGCAAACGTTAGACTTGCAAAAATGACAGCAAATAGATACAGTTTGAGAAGACAAGATAGTAAAGATGGTAAAGGCGCTGGTCAACGAGGGCTTGATATTGAAGTGTATGATGAATATACGTCAAAAATTAGGGACGCAAAAACTTTGTCTGGTGGCGAAGGATTTAAGGCATCACTTGCGTTGGCACTTGGACTATCAGACGTTATCCAAGAAAACTCGGGTGGGATACACCTTGACATGATGTTTATTGATGAGGGGTTTGGCACGCTTGACCCACAGTCGCTTGACAGTGCTGTTGACACGCTTGTAGACTTGCAAGTTGGTGGTAGGCTTATAGGGGTTATTTCGCATGTTGAGGAGCTTAAAGAGCGAATTGGAGCGAAATTAGAGGTGTATTCATCAACAACAGGAAGTACGACTAAATTTGTAGTCAATTAGAGATAGTGAAAGCTCCCATTTGGGAGCTTTAATTTTTTGTTCTGGTGAGTACAAAATAAATAATCAAAACATTTACAACAAATGGGGCAATAGATAAATGAGATGTAGAAAATAAATTATAAGTATCATTAAAGTTGTATAGTTTTAGAAACTTTAGTGGGAAGCCTATTATTATACCGTTTGATAGAGTCTCAGCAGGATAAAGATAACTGATGATAAATACTAAATTAATAGATAGAGATAGGTAATGCCAGTTGATTTTTAGGTTGGACATAAAATCACCTCGATGTTAGGGTGTTTTACTGCTAGGCAAAAAAAACAAAAGTACCAAAAAAATTTATGTTTTTGTTGTATAAATAAATGTAATAAGGGAATACTTGTAATATTATTAATCTGTAAAGAAATTGATAGTACCCAAGAGATTACTATAATTGTACTTTATGGATTTTATTAGAAGTGCCTGTTAAGCAAAAGAATATCTATTGATAAAGACTAGATTTTTAGTGAAATAGGTTGATTGTTTAACAGTGTACCCTAGCCGTTAGGGGTGAGGTGTAAAAAGGCAATTTGTCATTTTTTACATTTTATGTTATGTAACGGTAAGTTATACTATAAGGCGTCATATGGTTGGGATGAAATAGGTGGCAACTAAATTAGAGATAGTAAAAGCTCCCGTTTGGGAGCTTTCATCTATTTTGTAGGTACTGTTAAAACTTGCCCAACGTATATTAAGTTTGGACTATTTAATATACCCGTATTAAGTTCATAAATTTCAGTGTAACGATCTTCGCTACCTAAAAGGTTTAGTGCAATTTTTTTAAGTGTGTCGCCAGATGCAACCGTATAAGTTGTTGTGCTAACTGTTTCAACTACAACTGGAGTAGTTTCTTGAACAACGGTTTCAACTACAGCAGGAGCAGTTTCCTGAACAACTGTTTCAACTACAGCAGGAGTAGTGTCTTGAACAACAGTTTCAACTACGCTTTCAGTCGTAATTTCAACAACTTCTTCATCAAGACCGATTATACCGATACGTCCTTGACCGTAAGTGTTGCTGTATTCTTCACCAACAACGCCACCTAAATTATTTGTAATATAGTGAATTAACACTTCATTATCAACCATAAATTTATCTTTTAGCAGTGTTGAACCTCTAAACATAGACATTCCGTCACCGTAAGAAAGCAACATATAGTTGTGTGAACCAACAGAATATTCTTTGTTAAGGTCAAGAGGTTCACCACCAACCATTACATTTTTAACTCTATATTCACCATCAACACTAACAAAAGAACCTTGGTCGTCTGTCATAACAGAACTTGGAACATTCACATCAATATCATAAGTTAATCCAGATGGTTGTAAAAATCCACCATTTTCACTTGGATAGTTGCGAGCACCCATTTCAAGTGCGTCCAAAACAACTTGCCCTGTCACCAAAACAGAAGTTGCATCGTTTCCAAATGGGTGAACGTCAATAATTTGGTTGTTTGTGATATCACCAGCAGGAACATCAGCTCTAATTCCACCAGCATTTATAAGTGCGATATCTGTATCAAGCAAAGTTCTATACGCATCGGCACTAAGGTTACCTAAGTTTGTTTCATTGTTACGAATAATACGTTCGCCACTAATAGGGTCGTTTACTGAAAGCATTACTTCACTTTGTGCAACAACTGTATTTAACAAGCCGTCAAATTCTTCGTTAATTCCGTCAATAAACGCTTGAACTTTTGCATCTCTGCCGTCATATTCATAAATTAAATCAGTTGTAATAGTGTCAGTTTCTGGATTGATTACAACCAAACCGATAGCGTCAAATTTTGTTCCAGCTTGAGTAACGATAACGTCATTTCCATCTTTATCTTTAACAATTTCACCTTGCACAAGTGAATGAGAGTGTCCGTCAATTAGCACGTCAAACCCAGTTGTGTTTTCGATAACGTCAGTTGAACGCCAAGGAGCAGCAGTTTCTTCGATTCCAAGGTGTCCAAGACCGATAACATAGTCTGCACCATCAGCGATTGCGTCGTCAATAGATTGTTGAACGATATCAAATAGACGTTGCCCAGTAGTGTCCTCAGACAAACTGTAAATAAATTCGCCATTTTCATCTTGGAAATAAGCAGGTGTTGATTTTGTAAAAGTTTCAGGCGTAATAATACCGATATATGCAACTGTAGTTTCACCGTGATGTGTTAGGGCGTATGGGCTATAAATTTGGTCGCCTGTTGAAAGGTCAATCAAGTTACAAGCAATAATTTCCGCATCTAGCATATCCATAAGCTCAAAAAATCTTGGCATTTCATAGTCAAATTCGTGATTTCCTGGTAAAAATATATCATAGTTTACTTCGTTCATAATATCAATGATGTACTGTCCTTTAGTAAGACCACCAATAGCCCCACCTTGAACTGCGTCACCACTATCTACTAAAACTACATTGTCATCGCCATAAATTTCTTTCATCTCATCTCTATAAGCTGCAAGACCAGCATAACCCATGTTGTTTTCGATACCACAGTGTATGTCGTTTGTAAATACAATTGCTATTTCGCCAGTGTTTGAGCCGTAAACTTGAGTTGCCAAAGTTCCTACAAACATTGCTGACATAAGTTGTAAAACGATTTTTTTATTCATAAGATTTTATCCTCCCATTATAAATAAAAATTGTATAGTTTATATTGTTTCGTTTGCCTTATGTAACATAGTATATCACCCCTACCCCCTAAAATAAAGTTAAGTTCTTGTTAATCATATGTTAAGAACTGGTTACATATATAGCTAAAATATTATGTATCAAGCTGTATAAGCTATGTATAATCACGGTTTAACCCTAAAATACTCCATGTATTTACAAATTAAATTTACAATAGCTTAATTATACCAGAAAAAAATACTTTTATTTTCGTGCTAAATGTGGTATTATAGAGGTAGACATTATACACTATTGTAGGGAAACAAAAAATAGGGGGTTTATAATGGAATCAAATATATTACAAGAAAGAATGGGCAAAGTGACAAACTCGCTCATAGGGCTAGAAAATTATCCAGACGTGGAAGGTTTCGTTACTGATTTGGAGTATCATGTTGGACAACTATCGTATTTCTACGACCATCTTACACCAAAGCAAACGGGGGACCCGTCAACAACGTTTTACAAACCAAAGAGATTACCAAGAGTGCACCAAATAGCATACTTTAATCTTACAAGAGGATTTCCAAAAGAACTATATGGAGGGCACTGGTGTTACGTATTCAAATACTTTAAAAGCAAATTTATAATTATCCCTACAACGTCTGTAAAGTCTAATTCATTACCACCAGACCCAGAGTTTCAACTAGATATTGCAGTAAGCGATTTTAAAAATGGAATGTTAACTAGGTTGCAATTAAGCGATATGCGAACTATTGATATCCAGAGATTATATTGTGGAAAAGGATTCTACGAGGTAACAACTGATAGAGAATATATCCTACATAATGTTAATAAAATGCTACTTGCTGAATAAACTCGGGGCAATAATATAAACGATACTTAGGAGATTATGATATTATAAAAAAAGATAAGACCATCTACTACAATAAATATAGGAGATGGTCTTTGATTACCAAAAATTTATTCTATTCTCAAGTGTTTTTTATGCCTCGAAATTGTTCGGTTTAAAAACAAATTTTTGGAGTAGCAATTGTAAACTAGACTTCAAAATATTCTTTATACCATAATAAAAACATAAACACAGTCCAAATTTTGCGACTATTATCGGCTTTACCTTGTTTATGGTCATCTAACAAAGCTACCAGTGCTTCAGGTTTGAAGTATTTTTTTGCAGATGCACTCTCAAAATGAGTCTTAACTATGCTATAATAAGGCTCTTCTTTTAACCAAATTCTTATCGGAACTGGAAATCCAAGTTTTTTCTTATTTGCAGTTGCTTCAGGCATGTTTCTATTTGCTGCAAGTCGCATAGCATATTTAGTATTTTCTTTGTTTACTCGATGTTGTAACGGCAATTTAGTTGCTATGTTGCACACCTCTTTGTCCAAAAATGGAACACGTAGTTCAAGCGAGTGAGCCATACTCATCTTATCGGCTTTAAGCAAAATATCACCTGCAAGCCACATGTGCATATCAAGATACTGCATTTTTGTAACGTCACATTTATTTGACACTTTTTGATAATAATGTTGCGTAAGTTCAAATGGTGATATTGCTTTTGTTCGGACGTTCAAAATTTCTTTTCTCTCATCTTCACTAAAAATAAATGCATTACCTATAAATCTTTCCTCAATAGTTTTTGCCCCTCTAATTAAGAAGTTTTTTCCTTTAAAAGAAAATGGAATAGCTTGTGCAACTTTTGCAAAGAATGTTCTAACCGCTTGAGGTAACTTACGATACCGTGAGTTATCAACAGGTTCTTTGTATATGTTGTATCCACCAAAAAGTTCATCTGCACCTTCACCAGAAAGTACAACTTTAACATGTTCGCTTGCAAGCTGGCTAACGAAATATAGTGCAACTGCAGACGGGTCGGCAAGCGGTTCGTCCATATGATATTGAACTTTTGGGAGAACGTCCCAATATTCAGTTGGTGTAATAACTTTGTGAAAGTTTTCTATACCAATTTCTTTTGAAAGCTCTTGGGCATAACTAATTTCGTTGTAATCGTTGTTGTTAAATCCAACTGTAAATGTTTTGTCGCCCTTAAAGCAACTTGCAACGTAGCTTGAATCTACCCCGCTTGATAAAAAGCAACCAACTTCAACGTCACTTACTTTATGGGCTTCGATAGAACCTTTAATAGTTTCATCAATTGTATCAACAAAGTCTTCAAGTGAACCTGAAGTTTCATTAAAGGTTGGTTCCCAGTAACGTTTAATTGTTAGTACGTCGTCTTTTAGTATAAAAAAGTGTCCTGGTGGAAGTTTTTTTATACCTTTAAAAAATGTTTCATGTGTTGCTGAGTATTGGAACGTTAGGTATTGTTCAAGTGAATCTTCATTTAGTTCACGTGGTACTTCAGGGTGTTCAAGTATTGATTTTATTTCAGAGCCATAAACAAATGTACCTTCATGATTGTAGTAGTACATAGGTTTTATTCCAAAAAAGTCACGTGCTCCAAATAACACTTTGTCAACTTTGTCCCATATTACGAAACCAAACATTCCTCGCAAATGTGATAATAATTCTGTGCCATATTCTTCATATCCGTGTATCAAAACTTCAGAATCGGTATGAGTTGTAAATATATGCCCTTTGTCTATTAGTTTTTGGCGTATCATTTTATAGTTATAAATTTCACCATTAAATGTTAAAGTGTATCTACCATCTTCATTGAATAACGGTTGCGAACCTTCTTCTAAGTCAATTATACTAAGTCGTCTAAAACCTAGTCCAACATAATCATCTATAAATTCGCCGCCGCTATCAGGTCCACGGTGTATAATTTTGTCCATCATTTTATTTAGTATTTCAGTCTTACTATTAAGTTGTTTGTCTAAAAAGCCACAAATTCCACACATATGTAAGCCCCTTTCTCTACTTATGCTATTATAAACTGTACCACATAATGGTGTAAAAATCAATCAACCACTTTAAGTATTGCCCTAAAAGTTTATTTATAAACAGTTTTTTTATTTTTTTACTTTAACTTTAAGTAAATTTGTAGTATTATGATGTCAAAATACTAGATGAAAAGAGGAAACACTATGGAATATGCATTGATAACGGGTGCAAGTAGTGGTATTGGGGCTGCTTTAAGCTTAAAGCTTGCTAAAGAGGGCTACAACTTGATACTTACAGGACGAGACACTGCAAGGCTTGATAGACTGCGAATTATAATTGAAGAAGTGTATGAAGTAAACATTTTAACTTATAAAGTCGATTTACTATATGAAGACGAGATTGAAGCTTTTGTAAACAAGTTAAAGATTATAAATTTATCAATAACATTGTTTGTAAATAATGCAGGCCTTGGAACATTTGGAAAATTTGATGAGATGTCTGCTGAAGATGATTTAAATGTTATAGATGTAAATATACTTGCATCAACATTGTTACTTAAACGACTAATACCACTTATGCCACCTAATTCAAAAATACTTCAGGTTGCATCAACGGCAGGGTTCGTTCCAGGCCCTTATATGGCAGTTTATTACGCTTCAAAAGCTTATGTTATATCACTATCTCTTGCTTTAGGTGAAGAGCTACGATATAATAAAATTCAGGTTAGTGTATTATGCCCAGGTACAACAAAAACAAATTTCCAAAAAAGGTCTGACATAAAAAAATCATCGTTAGCTAACATTTTTGTTATGTCACCAACTAAAGTTGCTACAATAGCATACAACGGACTTATAAATAATAAAAAAATTATAATTACTGGGACTTGTAATAAGCATATAATGAATATTATGAGAATAATACCTTGCTCGTACAAGGCGAAATTAGTCGCCAAAACTCAAAATTATAAATAGATAATAATTTTTTAGAGGAGGGGTTTTATGATAAAAAAGGAAGACCAACAACAATTAATGGTTACAGCGTTAACAGGAGTGGGCGTAGTAGTGGCAGTGTCTGTTTTTCAAAATATTGATACGGGAAGTGTGACACGTCAAATGAATGCCATTGTTTCAAATAGGTCAACTAGTAGCGATACGGCAACAGCAGGTTCAGGCTTGACAAGTCAATCAGGTGGAATGACATCAAGTGGGGGTTCAAGTAGCGGGGGTTCAAGTAGCGGGGGTTCAAGTAGCGGAAATTCAAGCGGTGAAAGTTCAAGTAGTGAGGATTCAAGTGAAGTTGCTACAAGCGAAAACACTTCAACAAGTTCTGAAGATGAAGCAGGACTAAAAAAATTTGAGGCAAGCGACAGTAATATGACAGTGACACCTCTAGTTGTAGATGATATTATAGCTTACGGTGAAATCATTGATATAAATGATTTTGAAGTTGCAATACTATTTGATGAACGAATATCAATTTATTCATATGACGATAAAGAGGTAGAGTTTAGTGTTGGGGACTATGTTATAATAACAAAAGATGACAACACAACTTTGTTAAGAGACATCATTGAATTTTAATCGTTATAGGGCGAAAAATATATCGCCCTTTTTGTTACCAAAGTTTATCTTCTTGCTAATCAAATCCAAACACTTGAAGCACTTCCAAATGCTCACTTCT
>LNZQ01000011.1 GCA_002007315.1 Epulopiscium sp. Nele67-Bin004 | reverse complement strand
TTTTCATTAATATTCTTCCCTTTCTGTCCTATCTAATACCCTTAAAAGTATAGTATATTTCGTCCCCTACCAATCTAAATTGAACGAAAGTTGTACCCAAAACATCGTCTTGGTTATTTACAATACCGCTTGTATTTATATATCTAATTCCATCTTCTATAACCACTTCAGTTTGTGCTCCTGAATACGTCACTACAAATATATTTTTACCCGTTTGCTCTTTGTGCTCAAGCAGTATATCATGTAGGAGTTCCCCCTCACGTTGATCAGAAAAACCTGTTAATGGATTATATTTTGTAAATATAATAATGTTGCTTGCATTTCCGTAAGCTAAAGTATTTTTCAAGTCATCTAGTTGTGTAGTTCCACTTTTCACCAAACTTTTTGAATCTGTATTAAGTTGAACCACTTGCGTAGAACCTATTTGAGTTACAGCAAAATTACTTTGGTTATACATTCCAATACTTCCAAGTTCCAAATTGTTGTTATTGTTTGCAACAAATACTCTAGCTGCATCTTTAAGCAGTGCAGTTTGTAGCAATGCTGATGAATATTCATCTAGTGACGCACTGTTTGACGTTGTTACGCCCATAAAGTTAATTATCTGCTCTGTGCTAACAAAATTTTCAAACTCCTCTTGGTAACTATAATCATATATATGCTCGTACTTATAGTTTATATTAGTTTCTTCTCTATGGCCTCTAGTAACCGATGAATGGTCAAACAAAATTGATGATGTTCTAGGTTCTACAACGTTTTGTGCTGATGTATAAATTTTTGTTACTCTTGCAGGCATAGATATATTTTCTGGCAACGCTGTAGATAAGTATTTCCAACCAATAAAGTCTATAGCGTCTGCAAGCTTTAAGTAAAATTTATTGTTGTCGTTGTCCATCACTTCTATTTTCAGTGTATCCCCTTGAGATTGTCCATACACCCAAATGTTAAAATGACTAACATCGTTTGGTAATGGTATCGGTGTATCAAAATCTGCATACGCAACTTGTCTAATTTGACTTTCTCCAAATGTATATGTCATTTTTATAGCACGCTCACCATGATAAGTTGTATCAAGTTCTTCTTCAATGCTTCCCGTAACTTGAACAGTGTCCCCGCCCCAAATAGGTGTGTTTTGCTCAAAAGAATCTATCGGAATAACTTTATCCCCAACAACTACTCCAAGTTGAGCAGTTGCTCCACCATATGAAATGTCCAGCTTTGTTACACCATTTGCAACTGCACGCAAAAAATCATTATCATAAGCTACTATTTTTGCATTGTCTACAACTGTCAACTGCGATGGGTCAATTTTGATTTTATAACCGTCTTTGTCTATCCCATAAACATTTACCATTTTTGGAACATCAAGGTCAAGTGTTATAGATGACGGCTCAACAATTAGCCCAATTGGCTTTTCGCTAACAGTTACTTCAACTGCTGCTTCTATCCCCTTATACGTTACAACAAATAAACCTTTTCCTGCTGTTGTAGGTATAAAAGTTTGGTTATCAAGTCGCCCATTTATCCCCACTGCTTTAATGTCTATATAGTCTGGGTCAACTTCAACAGGATTATTATTTTCGTCGACAGCTTTTATGTCAAAAATTATATTTTCATTCATAAAAACTCTATCGCTATCTAATTTTACAAGTATTTCGGTCGCTTGTCCAGTTTCAGAAGTTGTAAATACTCCAACTCCATTCATAACAGCTCTTGCACTTCCATCTGATGGGCTATTTTGTATTTCAGCTTCAAATGAACCTGCCTCCCTAGCAACCATCGTACTAGACCCACCCCCATCAAGATACATTGCATCAACTGCTCTATACCTCATCAAAATTTCTACAATCTGGTCATGCGTCGCACCTATAGATGTTCCTCGCCCATCAATAACCATAAGCATTATTTCATTTGGCACATTTGTTGTTGCAATTACTGTTCTAGGATTTGCAGTGGTTTCACCAACTATATGTGTTGCCCCTGTATATTTTTGCCCATCTTTTAATATTAAGCCGCCCCCACCTATACCAAAGTAAATATTTTCTATTGCTGTACTAACTTGTTGATTTATATGTGCGGACATTTCTATATAAAACTCTGATCCTAGTTGAAGCTGATGAAAATATCTATTTGCCGAATCTTGATCCATAACTAAAACATAGCCATCTTGAGGTATATTTGTTACCATTCCCCCAGCCAGATGGTCAACTATTATTCCATTTTTTATAACGACTGTATACGCCCACGGGTGTTGTTCCATTATTTGGCTAGTATCTTCCATATATTGATTATCAAACAGTATTGGTGCAGTCAAGCTCGTTGGTATTTTGTTGTAGCTAACTGCATCTCCAAGATATTCACTACCATTATAAAATTTTATAGTTGTGTCAAAAAAATCTAAATATATATCCATATTATTATCTATGATAGCTGTCGCCATATTTTTTGCTGGACCCATTCCGATTCGTTCAGAATCGCTCACTTGTAGTGCCTCTCCATCGCTAAACATTGGACCAAATGCCTGCACATTGCTAGATGTGTCATAAAAATCTCCATTTATTCCTGCTATTGCACCACTGTAGTTAACCATATCAAATACTGTTTGTTTTTCACCAAGTGATGATGCACCTATTGGCTTAACAGTAACGTTGTCGTTGCTTAGGTCAATTTTTAGTGTAAACACATCAAGCCACCCTATATCAGTTAAGTGGCGATCCTCCGTAAATTCTACGCCACTTGTAATTGTTTGGGTGTCGCTAATTGTATGAAGTATTGTGTATGCTGATGTCGTATGTAAGGGAACTAGCACACTGCATGCTAGTAACCCTACTATAAGTTTTTTCTTCATCTAAAAAAACTACCTCCCTTGTAAGTTAATTTTCTTTAAGTAAAATTTGTACGTCATATACTAAGTTTTGGTCTTCTATAATTTCAGGATTTGTGAAAAATTCCACAAATTGCTCTCCATTTGCATATTCTTGTACTCTAATTTGAGTCGTTGATATAGATGCCCCTGTATAATTCCCTATATTTGCAACAGCATATCCTGCATCTTCTAAAATCGATTTGTGAGTTGATGCTGCACCACTAACGTTAGTTGCATTCAAAACTTGAATTGTCAAGTCTGTATTTATTATAATTTCTGGCTCTATTTCTTCTGGTTCTTCTTCCTCTATTTCTTCCTCACTAGTATTATCATCTTTTGATACTATTAATCTACTATAAAATGTTTCATTAACAAAGTCTGCCATAGAATTCATATCTGGAATAAAATATGAAACTCCTCCAATGTATAATGCTTCACCAGGGATAACAGAAAACGCTATATTGTCTGGGTCAAAATACGTTATATAATCATAATAAGAAAAAACTTCTGCTAAACTTGCATCGGTTTTTACAGAGTTAAACATTACAGAAACTAATTCTGGAATTTTTGTTATGATTGACGGGCTTAAAACTTTATCAATAAACGCTTCTATAAATAGTTGTTGCCAACCCATTCTATCTAAGTCGCTATTTCCAGCTCTATACCTCATGTATTTTTCGGCATTTTCTCCGTCAAGAACTTGAAGCCCTGCTGAAATATTTATATATAAACCTTGATAGTTGTCTGTATATCGCATATTAAACGGAACGTCTACCTCAACCCCACCAATTGCATCAACTATATCCCTAAATGCACTTGTCGAAATAACTACATAGTTATCTATTTTTACGCCAAGTATTAGCTCAATTTGGCGTATCGTAAAATCTCTAATGTTGTCTATTCCTACATATGCTGTCATCTCATTGATTTTACTTTCAACCATACTATAGCCTCTTGCTGCTGTCATAGCTTCTCTTTGAGCATCAGTCCATGAAACTTTTGTATCCCTTGGTATGTTTACCATTTTTATTTCGTTTGTAGCTGTGTTTAAATTTACTATAATTATAGTATCCGTCCTATAACCATCTGCATCTGTCCCAAAGACGGCGACGGTCTTATTGAGGGCTTGTTCTTCTTCATCAGCTAAAATTGCACTTTCCCCATCTTCATTTTTGTAGTAGCTAAAATCTTCATGTGCTACTTGTATATCGCCCCCGCTATTATTTGTATATATATAACTTTGGTACGCCCATACAACGCCCCCTAATATAATTGTACAGAATAAAGTTGTCCCTAACACAGATTTTAAAAATATACCTAGTAATTGGGACTTTTTCGGGTCACTTGATTTAAAAAAATTCATTCTTTCACCTCGATTTCAATAGCTATTTATTCCATTCTATTATAATAACATAATTACGACAAAAAGCAAAATAAAATCTAATTTTACCTTGATAAAATATAACAAATTAGTGTATTATATATAGATATTATGCCATGAAAGGACCATTACTATGTTAAAATTAGGTTGCCATGTTTCAATGTCCTCTGGACTACTTGGAGCAGCAAAAGAGGCACATTCTTATGGTGCAAATACATTTATGATATACACAGGAGCACCTCAAAATACACGCCGTTCCCCACTTGAAAAACTTAAAATTCCAGAGGGGTTACAGTTTATGAAAGAACATAATCTTGAAGATATAGTTGTGCACGCTCCATATATTATTAATATGGCGTCTTGTAAGCCTGATTTATACCAACTTGCAAAAGATTTTTTGACACTTGAACTTGAACGCACAAAAGCATTAAGTTCAAATTATTTGGTATTGCACCCTGGTGCATTCACAACATCAAATTTAGATGAAGGGATTGACAGAATTATAGCTGGACTAAATGAAGTTCTTAAAGATGATTTACCTATAATATGCCTGGAAACTATGGCGGGAAAAGGCTCTGAAATTGGAAGAAATTTTGATGAACTTAGACGAATAATCGAAGGCGTAAATTTAAAAAATAAGATAGGAGTATGTTTAGATACCTGCCATATGCATGATAGCGGCTTAGATATAGTTGATAACTTTGAAGGTGTGTTAGATGACTTTGATAAAACTGTTGGGAATGACTATATAAAAGTGTTGCATATAAACGGGTCACTAAATGTAAGAGGTGCAAAAAAAGATAGGCATGCAAATATTGGCGCCGATGTTGATAATATTGGAAAAGATGCTATTTTTAACATTGTGCATAATCCTGTCTTTAAAGATAAGCCTCTGATTTTAGAAACTCCTTGGATAGATAAAACAACTAACTTGTACAAAGAAGAAATATCATTTTTGCGAGGATAATACATGAATTTTACAGATAAAATTGTTTTAGTAACGGGTTCTTCACGTGGAATAGGGAAACAAATTGCTGAGATGTTTGCAAAACTTGGAGCTTATGTTATTATTAATAGCTATAATAATATCACTCAACTTGTTGAAACATATGAAGATATGAAAGCAAATAACCTTCAAGTTTCATACTATCAGGCTGATTTATCAAACTATGAACAATGCGTTGATTTATATGATTTTATACTTCAAACAACTGGTAGGTATCCCGACATACTTATCAACAATACAGGTATAAGTTATACCAACTTATTTACTGATACAACCCCTGATATGTGGCACAAAATTATAGCTACAAATCTAAATAGTGCCTACTATTGCTCATATCTTGCAGTTCCACATATGATAAGGCAACACAGCGGTTGTATAATAAATATATCATCTATATGGGGAAATGTTGGGGCATCATGTGAGGTTGCATACTCCACAACTAAAAGCGGACTAAACGGTTTTACCAAAGCGTTAGCCAAAGAACTTGGACCATCAAATGTACGAGTTAACGCAATAGCTTGCGGTTGGATAGATACTGACATGAATAATATGTATGCTACTGAAGAACGTGCTGATTTTATTGAAGGTGTGCCTCTAATGCGCACTGGCAGTGTTACAGATGTAGGAAATTTGTGTATGTTTTTAGCAAGCTCCGATGCATCTTACATTAACGGACAAATAGTTACACTTGATGGTGGCATGACATAAAGCCCTCCCAATACATATGTTGGGGGGCTTTTATATTAGTTTGTGTTTTCTTCTCTAAGTTTTTGTATTTGTTCTAGTGGCAATCCTGATTTATCCGCTAATGTTTTATCATCTAATATATCAAGTAAATTTATTACCATTGCTGTTTTTGCTTTGGCTTCGCCTTCTGCTTTACCTTCTGCTTTACCTTCTGCTTTGCCTTCCGCTTTACCTTCTGCTTTGCCTCGTTCAAACGTTTGGTCTTCCCATTTTTGTAACGCTTCACACATAGTAACATTCCCCTTTCTACTATCCATAAATTTTTTTGACTTAGTTATATAACCTATAAACCTTACTTCATCATTTGACAAATTTCCTACTTTATACTTATTTCTAATTGTTTCTACGTTGCCTTTTAACAATTCATCGCTAATATCAAAAATTAATTCTAGTTTTGGATTGCTAAATTTATAGTTTTTAGCATTTCTAATCTCTAGCATATTCATGTTATAGTCTGGCACTAAAGCCATAATATCTGGATCTAGCTGTGTCATCATCTCTTTTAGTGATGTTGCGCCGTCCCATGGCTTTTCACCATAATAAATTACTAATGTAATAATAGGATTAATTTTATCTTCTTTTTTCATTCCCGATAAAAATTCTGCTTTATTCTCATACTTAATGTTGTTTTTCCTATTGTTGCTACTTAAATCTCTAACTTGATTATAATAACATAGCACATCATAAAGCATCGTTCTCATTGGCATACTATAATTTATTTCGTCTTGATTTTCTATCCCAAGTATAAGAAAATCTACTCCTAGCTTAGATTTCTTAAAAATATCTCTCGCTTTTTTTAGTGATTCTATACTTTTTGGTAGTTCAATAGTACTTGATGCATCAGTATCCATGTCAATTAAATCGCTAGGCTTTATCAGTTGTTTACCTTTAAATAAAACCGTATTAAACAAATCTGCACACCTTTCATTATTCCAAAACTCCTTGCAGATTATATCTGGTTTTGACATATCTCTCCCCCTTTGTATTAAAAAATACACATCCGTATTAGTTTGTGTTTTCTTCTCTAAGTTTTTGTATTTGCTCTAGTGGCAATCCTGATTTATCCGCTAATGTTTTATCATCTAATATATCAAGTAAATTTATTACCATCGCTGTTTTTGCTTTTGCTTCGCCCTCTACTTTGCCTTTTGCCTCGCCTTCTGCTTTGCCTTCTGCTTTACCTTCTGCTTTGCCTTCTGCTTTGCCTCGCTCAAACGTTTGGTCTTCCCATTTTTGTAACGCTTCACACATAGTAACATTCTCCTTTCTACTATTCATAAAATTTTTTGACTTAGTTATATAGCCAATAAATCTTATTTCATCACTTGATAAATTATCTGTTTGATACTTATTTCTAATTGTATCTACATTACCTTTTAACAATTCATCACTAATATCAAAAATTAATTCGAGTTTTGGATTGCTAAACTTATAGTTTTTAGCATTTCTAATCTCCAGCATATTCATGTTATAGTCTGGCACCAAATCCATAATATCTGGATCCAGCGGTGTCATCATCTCTTTTAGTGATGTTGCCCCGTCCCATGCCTTTTCACCATAATAAATTACTAATGTAATAATAGGATTAATTTTATCGCTTTTTTTCATTCCCGATAAAAATTCTGCTTTATTTTCATACTTAATGTGATTTTTCTTATTATTGCTACTTAAATCTCTAACTTGATTGTAATAACATAGCACATCATAAAGCATCGTTCTCATTGGCATACTATAATTTATTTCGTCTTGATTCTCTATGCCGAGTATAAGAAAATCTACTCCTAGCTTAGATTTCTTAAAAATATCTCTAGCTTTTTTTAGTGACTCTAAACTTTTTGGTAGCTCAATAGTACTTGATGCATCTGTATCCATGTCAATTAAATCGCTAGGTTTTATCAGTTGTTTGCCTTTAAATAAAACCGTATTAAACAAATCTGCACACCTTTCATTATTCCAAAACTCCTTGCAGATTATATCTGGTTTTGACATATCTCTCCCCCTTTGTATAAATAATTTTTATTATATCATATATACTTATACAAAAAAAAGACCCATTCCATAATAGAATAAGTCCTTTTGTGTGCCAATTATCTTTTTGAGAATTGTGGTGCACGTCTTGCTGCTTTTAGTCCATATTTCTTTCTCTCTTTCATTCTTGGATCCCTTGTTAGGAAACCAGCTTTTTTAAGAGATGGACGATATTCAATATCTGCTTGAAGTAACGCACGACTAATTCCGTGACGGATAGCTCCTGCTTGTCCTGAAATTCCACCACCGTGTACATTTACTTTGATATCAAACTTAGCTGCTGTGTCAGTAAGTTCTAATGGTTGACGTACGATAACTTTTAAAGTTTCAAGTCCAAAGTATTCTTCCATATCTCTTTTGTTGATTATGATTTTTCCGCTTCCTGGTGTAAGGTATACACGTGCTACTGAGCTTTTACGTCTACCTGTTCCATAATATCTTACTCCTGCCATGTTAGTTATCTCCTTTCAATTAGAATTTTAATTCTTTTGGTTGTTGTGCTTCGTGATTGTGTTCTGTACCTGCATAGATACGAACGTTTGTAAGAAGTTTTCTTCCTAAGCTATTTTTTGGTAACATACCTTTAATAGCGTGCATAAGAATTCTTTCTGGGTGTGTATTTAACACGTCTTTTGCTTTAGTTTCTTTAAGACCACCTGCGTATCCAGAGTGTCTTCTGTATAACTTTTGATCAAGTTTCTTTCCTGTAAATACCACTTTCTCTGCGTTAATTATAATAACGTGATCTCCACAATCTACGTGTGGTGTATAAGTTGGTTTGTGTTTCCCTCTTAGTACAGATGCAACTTGACTTGCAAGTCTACCTACTGTTTGTCCTTGAGCATCAACGATAAACCATTGTTTTTCAACGTTTTGTGCATTCGCCATGAATGTCGTTCTCATTATAATTTCCCTCCTTATTTTTTTCGATTTGTAGTTTCTATAGTAATATAAAATCCGGGGCATTGGATTTCATAAGTGAACTTTTTACACAAATTACATTATATAATACGTACCTACCATATGTCAAGCCCTAAAGAGTTGTATTTTTATTTTAAAATCTACCTTATTTATATCAATTGAATTATTGACTTATATCGCTTATTATGCTATAAGTATTATTAAGACAAAATTATACTTTATTGCCTGTTACATATAATGCATTATATATAATATGAAATCTAGGAAAGGGGCGATTATATGGAACAATTAGTGCTAACTTATATATTTATAATAACGTTTATTATCAAAGATTTAGTAATGTTACGTTTTATAGAAAAAGTCTTAAATGCACCAAAAAACCTATTCAAAATAACTCTCTTATCTATTGTCAATATCTCAATCATGTATTTAACTCGCATATTAGTAACTTCAATGTCTGTACTATGTTTTATAATTTTAGTCATGTACGTAGTTGAAATAATCTTCCTATTTCACGGAAACCACAGAATAAAAGCTATAGTTGCGCTTATGGTACCGCTATACGGAAATCTGTGCTTGTTACTGATGTCTGCTTTTGTATCAAGCATAACAGGCTCTGAACTACATGTAGCTTTTGCTGACCCAATATTAATGTTAGTTATTAGAATATTAACTGTTTTTTTTACAGCAGTTTTTTCGGTTCTATTATTAAAGATAGAAGCTGACAAATATTTCAATAATTTAATATACCAAAATCCACAAAAACTTATAATATTTTTTGTTATAGAATGTGCTTTAATAATAAAAATATTCACAGTGTCATTGTTATTTTTACCTCCAGATAAAGGTTATAGTCTAATAGCTATTGCATTTCTTATGGTTATGACAAATACGGTGATATTTTTAACTGCATTATTTATGCTTGTTGGTTTTGATATGATAGAAGATAGAAAAATTCAGTCTAACTATAAAATGATAGATGGCATGTATAAATCGCTATTAAGTGAAAACTCTGAAGTTATGGCTGAAATTGATTGTATATCTGGAAAAGTATTAAACTATTTGTTTAGAGGCGTTAGACAGGATAAATTGATAGGGACTACATACGAAAAAGTTACCCAAAATGTTATTGAAAAACAAATTCATCCTGATGATAAACTTGAATATCTTAATCAAACAAGTTTAGAACACATTAAACTTTACTTAAATACTGATGTACGTTCTTGGAGTTATGAATATCGGTTAAAAACTGATAATGGAGTTTATGAATGGTATCATGATCGAGTTATGGTTGATACAGATGATGACTTAAATAGCATTACTGCTGTTATTGTAACAACTAATATTCAAAATGAAAAAAATCTTAAATATTGTGCAAGCTTTGATGACTTGACGGGGTTGTATAATCGCAAGTCAATTGACGAATTAATAACCGTGCATTTAAAGGAAGATACTACTGGAGCATTGTTCATCATTGATATTGATAACTTTAAAGCTATAAATGATAATCTTGGTCACACTGTTGGTGATGCTGTATTAAAAGAAGTGGCACAAAAGCTAAGTTTATTGTTTGGAACAACTGATATAGTTGGGCGTTTGGGGGGAGATGAATTTATTGCGTTTATGAAAACGAATAATAACGTTCAAACTAGAGCTATGTTGTTATGCAATTCGATTAAGCACACTTATTCTGATGGCAACTGTGATGTTACTATAAGTGCGAGCGTTGGAATATGTTTGGCAACGGAGGATCATGATACATTTGATAAGTTGTATGCTGAGGCGGATAAGATGCTGTATGTTTCTAAGGAACAAGGAAAAAATACATTTAATATAGTTTAGATATATAAGAAAATTTTTGTTTTAAGGGCGTACTTACGGAACGCCCTTATTCTACATTTTTAGCTTTACCTCATATTTTTCAAGCATGAACACTGGATAATATGAGTTTTTCGCCTTTCTCAAATTTTCAACACCTTCATCATCTTCTCGATTTATATACTTATACATTGAAAGCTCATTTTGGACAAATTGCTGATTTATAAGTGGGTACGCACACCCCTGTAATCAGAAAAAGCCTTTTCAAAATGCACACAAAACATATCTTTTGTTAGTTCTTCGCCCATATAAATCAGATATAAAAAAGTCCAAGAATAAAATATTCTCAGACTTATATGTCTACTTAGTTATTGTGCTATAATGTGCTTTATACTCTGCAAGTTGTTTAGCTTTCGTGTTAACCATTTCTTGGCGAAGTTCAACCGTCATCTCCCAATCAAGCCCTGATGTAATTTTTGGCAACGTTTGATTACATAGCGACAAAAATCTATTGTCTAACCCCTCACGTGACGTTTTATTGCCCGTAGAAGTTTCTAAATCAGCTAAAATTCGATAATTATTTAATAAACATATAAGCTGATAGTAAAATAATAAATCTGTCTCATGATTTTCTGGCAAACACTCTATTAGAGTTAGCCCAAACGTCTTAAACCACACTATCAGGTCATACCCCCACTCAAGGTCAATCTTATGCAAAATATCTTGTTTGCTTAGGTCATCCATCAACTTTCCAAGATTGTCCGAATTTCGGTATTTGTGAGCCAAAGCCCCAATCGACTCCTCAATCTCACATAAAAACGCTGGCAATTTTGATAAGTAATCCTCGATTTGTGCCAATAATGCTAACGCTTTATCCGAATTGGCTTGGTTTGTACGTACAGTTTGTAACTCCTCTAAAAAAGTTTGTATTAGGTGTTCATCAACTAATTGAAACATAGGTGCTGTCATTATAATTCTCCTTTTTGATACTATTATACTACAAAAAGAATAAATTTAGGACTGAAATTTTCTATTCAAATATATCGATAAGTTTAATTTCCATATCTTTAAACATACTAGGCCTAATCGTTGAAATGTATTTTACTTTTTCTTCATTCGTTAATTCTTCTAACTCATAATCTTGCAAAAAATTGTATACGTCTTTTAAATTATATTTCCCATCTATTAATTCATACTGTTCTATATCACTACTTA
>LNZQ01000010.1 GCA_002007315.1 Epulopiscium sp. Nele67-Bin004 | reverse complement strand
TGAAATAAAAGTAGTGGTAGGGCGTGAGTATAGCATAAATTTTGAAGTTCCGATTTGGGCAAAACTAAATATTGCAGATGATTTGTTAATTTCAGATAACGAGAGCATATTAGTTGGAGCTCAAAAAGTAAAATTAAATGACCCCCTTGTAGTTGAAGCACAACATGAGGGGCAGACTAATTTAGAAATTAGTTTGTTAGGAGCAATACCCGTAAAAACAGTACAAGTTCAAGCTATGCCTTACACAGAAGTTATACCAGGAGGGCAAGTTATTGGAATTGAAGTTCATTCTGAAGGCGTGTGTGTAGTCGGTACTGGAGGTTTTTTATCAAATGATGAGATGATAGACCCTTGCAAAGGAAAAATCAAAAAAGGAGATATCATAACCTCAGTTGATGGAAAAGAGGTTACAACCAAAGAAGATTTTAAAAGTTATATTGAAGGCAATAACGGAGAATCTTTAACGATTGGAATAACTAGAGGTAAAAAACATTTAGAAGTTGATATTGTTCCTGCGTTTTCAGATGAAGAAGACGCCTACAAAATTGGAGCTTGGATAAAAGATACTATTCAAGGGCTTGGTACACTTACTTATATTGACCCAGAAACAGGTAATTTTGGTGCTTTGGGGCACGGAATAACAGATTCAGAATTTGAAAAGCTTATACCTATTGATAATGGAACGATCATGTCCGCAAAAATTGATGGTATAACAAAAGGAGAAGCAGGAAACCCAGGCGAAATTAGTGGTATTATTAATACGGGTGACCACGCTAGATTAGGTGACATTGATTATAATACAGCAAGGGGTATCTTTGGAGTTATGGAACAAGAAGATATTTATGATTTGTCGAATACAGCTATTCCTATCGCTTGTCAAAATGAGGTCAAAGAAGGCAGTGCAACAATTTTAGCAAGCTTGACCGATGAGGGTATTATGTCGTACAATATAGAAATACAAAAAGTTGCAAAATATTCAACAGAGCCTTCAAAAGGTATGATAATTAAAATTGTAGATGAAAGACTTCTTGAATTAACGCAAGGTATCGTTCAAGGTATGAGTGGTAGCCCAATTATTCAAGATGGTAAATTAGTAGGTGCAATAAGCCATGTGTTTGTAAATGACCCAACTACAGGATATGGGATTTTTATTGAAAATATGATTGAAACAGTTTATAATCTACAATATTAATTGAAACTTTTTAAAGAAAAAGAAAAATTTACCAAATTTTAGGAAATCAACTAAAAATAGATTGATTTATTTTAGATAATTAAGTATAATAAGAATATATTTACAGATAAAAATGCAAAAATTGTTAGGGGGAAAAATTTTGGATAACAAAATTAAAATTGTAATCGCAGATGATAGCAGGGACATGGTAGAAATATTAAGAGAGTTCCTAAACAAACAACCAGATATGGAGGTTGTAGGTATTGCAGGTGACGGGCACGAAGCTTGTCAAGAGGTGTTTGAGCTTGAGCCAGACGTATTAATACTAGACGTTATTATGCCAAACTTAGATGGAATAAGCGTTCTTGAAAAGCTTAGAGATACACCATTAAACAAACGCCCTGTAATTATTATGTTATCAGCAGTTGGTCAAGACAAAATTACTGGTAGAGCATTAGCGTTAGGTGCAGAATACTATATTATCAAACCATTTGATATGGAGGCGTTAAGTGTTAGAATTCGTCACTTGCTTAACACACAAGGAACTTTCAAAGTTCCACCAAGTCAAAACTTTATGAGCAAAGACATTTTGCCACCACAAAAGCCAGCGATTACAAAACATTCGCTAGAAACAGAAGTTACAAGCGTAATACACGAAATCGGTATACCTGCACATATAAAAGGTTACCAATATTTAAGAGATGCTATAATTATGGCTATCAACGATATGGATATTTTAAATTCTATTACTAAGCAATTGTATCCATCAATTGCAAAACGATACAGCACAACACCTAGCCGTGTTGAACGTGCAATTCGTCATGCTATCGAAGTTGCGTGGAGCAGAGGAAAAATGGACACTATCGACAAGTTGTTTGGTTACACAGTAAACAATGGCAAAGGAAAGCCAACAAACAGCGAGTTTATCGCACTTATTGCAGATAGACTACGCTTAGAACTAAAAGTATCATAAATGTGCATAAGGGAGCAACCTGACAGGTGCTCCCTACTTTTGTGTGCAAATGCATGCAAAAAAAATAGGACAACCAAATGGCTGTCTCATAATGTAATTATTTTACATAGGATTTTAATTTATCTACTTCTTCTGTTAGAGAAGAAATTATTGTCTCTGAATTTGAAGAAGCTGTAGCAGTTACATTTGCAATATTTGTAAGTTCTTTAGTTCCTTGTCTAAGATTTGAAATAGAAGCTCTTTGCGTATTGTTATTGTCAAGTAGTTGTTCGCTAATTTTTACAGTGTCATCGATTGTAGTTGCAACATCACTTAGAGCTGCGTCTGTATTATCAACGATACCTTGTGCGATTTTAACCATTGAAAGCGTGTTTGAGATTATATCTTCGATATCTTTAACTGTTTCAGAACTTTTAGTTGCAAGGTCACGAATTTCATTTGCAACAACTGCAAAACCTTTACCAGCTTCACCTGCACGAGCCGATTCGATAGCAGCGTTTAGAGCAAGTAAGTTTGTTTGGCTTGCAATATTTTCAATAACTTTGATAACTTCAGCAATTTTTAAACTTGCTGAGTTGATATCATCCATCGCACCGATCATATTTTTCATGTGCTCTGTACCAATTTCAACTTTATCTTTTGCAGTGTTTGAAATTTGGTTTGTTGTAGTTATTTGAGAAATGTTGTGTTCAATGTTGCTAGATAAATCGTTAATTAATGTTACGAATTCTTCCATAACATGAGCAGGATCACCTGAAGTATTATTAAAGTTGTCCGATCCTTGAGATACTTGTGAAGTAATTTTTTCAAAAGATTTAACGCTTGTTGTAACATTATTAACTAAATCTTTTTGTTTTTGTGCTAATTCAACGTATTGTTTATCTTGTGTAACGTTTGTAGTTGCTGGAGTATTTTTTAATCTAGTTACCTCTGAAGTTAATTGTTCATTATTACTTGTTAACGTACGATTTTGCATGATAAAATAACCCGATACTCCAATAAACACTACTAACAATATACTTAAAATAATTGTCATAGTTATTCCTCCTAGTTTTTATAGTTTTTTAGTCCATATTATTTATCGGCATATATAGTAAATTAACTTAACGCAAAAAAGACTGCCAATTTATTACAGGCAGTCTCTAAAATAATCGTTATTCGGTTAATTCGTTCAAAATTGCAACCTCTTCAACCATTGCTTGACTTAATCTTGCACTAATAGCTGTATTTTCTTTAGAGTCTTTGATGTTAATTTCCATAATATTATTAAGTTGTCTAGTTCCTGTATGTAGGTTTTCAACAGAAGCTCTTTGAATATTATTATTTTCTAACAATTGCTCACTAATTTTAACTGTAGCTTCAATAGTTTCAGCAACATCACTAAGTGCAACGTCCGTATTATCAACAATACCTTGTGCAATTTTAACCATAGAAAGTGTATTTGAAATTATATCTTCTATATCTTTGACAGTTTCAGAACTTTTTGTAGCAAGATCACGAATTTCGTTTGCAACAACTGCAAAACCTTTACCAGCTTCACCTGCACGAGCCGATTCAATAGCTGCGTTTAGAGCAAGTAAATTTGTTTGACTAGCAATATTTTCAATAACTTTAATAACCTCAGCGATTTTTAAACTTGCTGTATTAATATCATTCATAGCACCAATCATATTTTTCATATGGTCTGTACCAACTATAACTTTATTTTTAGCAGTGTGTGAAATTTCGTTAGTTGTATTAATGTATGAAACGTTATTTTCAATATGTTTTGATAAATCATTCGTAAGAGAAATAAATCCTTCGATAACTGCTGCTTGCTCAAAAGCGTTATCAGCCATATGTTTAGAACTATCGCTAATTTGTGCTGAAATGTTAGCAAATGATTTTGTTGCAGAAGCAACTTTATCAAGAACCACTTGTTGTTTTTTCGCACTTGTTAAAGAATTTTCAATATGTGTAACATCTTGCGTGATTTCAACATATCCAATATTTTGACCTGATTTGTTTTTGATGTATACAACATCAACTTGATATGCACTATCCCCTGGTCTCCACATAGTTTTTGGAACTCCATTTTTCAAGCAAGTAATACCACATTTATCAGTATTACAAAGTTCGCAAGCCCATTCACTACAAGGGCGACCCTGAAGATCTTTAAGTTTTTTTCCAAGCATAGTTTCAACTACTGGGTTAACATAAATCCATTTAGTATTGATATCTGTTGCTGAAACACAGAATGGCATAGCATCTAAAATGCCTTTAAGTTGCTCATTTTTTGTGTTAAGTTGTTTGTTTTGAAAAACCATAAACCCCGATACCCCTATTGATATTAATAATAAAATCAATAAAAACATATTCATATTCTCTTTTCCTCCTAAATAAATATAGCCAAATTTGTAAAATATATTACCTATTTATCGACCAAAATATGGATAAACTTTAGTAATATACCAAAATAAGATAGTAAAAAATGGAGAAACGTTAGAATTTTGTTTCTCCTATAAAACTGTTAGTTAATATAATTCCTAAGTTTTTCAACTTCGATTAACATATCTTGACTCATAGCTGCTGTTTCTTGTGAACTGGCAACATTAGTATCCATAATGTTAGTAAGTTGAGTTGTTCCATCACGTAAATCTTGAACAGAACTTTTTTGTACTGTGCTATTATCAAGAAGTTCTGTGCTAATTTGAACAGTATCTTCGATAGTAGTTGCAATATTATTTAAAGCTATGTCGGTATTATTAACTATACCTTGAGCTTTTTTAACAATTGATAATGTATTTGAAATAATTTCTTCGATATCTTTAACTGTGTCAGAACTTTTTGTTGCAAGGTCACGAATTTCATTTGCTACGACTGCAAAACCTTTACCAGCTTCCCCTGCTCGTGCAGATTCGATAGCAGCGTTTAATGCAAGTAAGTTTGTTTGGCTTGCAATATTTTCTATAACTTTAATAACTTCAGCTATGTTCATACTTGCTTGGTTAATTTCGTCCATAGCAGAAATCATGTTTTTCATGTGTTCGTTTCCAACGGCTGCTTTTTCACGTGCGTCGTTAGATATAATGTTAGAATTGTTAATTTGAGTCATATTATTTTCAATATTACTTGATAACTGATTGATAAGAGCAATAAATTCTTCAATAACTGCTGCTTGCTCAATAGCGTTATCAGATAAACTTTGAGAACCGTGACTAACTTGAGTAGCAATTTCAGAAAATGTTTTTGTACTAGAATTAATATTTTGAATAAGCTTTTCTTGTTCTGCTTGTGTATTTAATGCTGCTGCAAGATGACTTATATTACTTACTACTTCAAGGTGTCCGATTTTTTGCCCAGCATTATCGTATAAATAATCAACATCAACTTGGAACGTACCCCCGCCTTGCTCAAATTGTGTTTGGTTCATTCCTTTTTTTAAACAAGATATACCACACTGATCAGTATTACAAATACCAGCTCCCCAATTGCTACATTTTTTTCCTGTCAAGTTTTCTCGTTTAGTATTCAACATTTTTTCAACAGATTTGTTAACAAAAATCCAGTCCATATTCATATCTGTAACAGATAATGGGAATGGAATAGTATCTAAAATGTTTGTTAAAATACTATTTTCTTTTGTTAATTTTTGGATTTTTAATATACATATAACTACTCCAAAAGTTAGTAGTATAACTAAAATACCTAAAATCACGTTCATAAATGCTCCCCCTTTAATAAAGATTTAATATTTATATTAATTATACCACAAATCGTTAAATTATGAAATACTTTATTAGTTACCAAAAAATTCTTGAAATTGCTTAAAACTTGATGTAATATATTAAAGTATATCTATATTGATATTTTTTTATCAATTGAGTTATATGAAGTTTTATATATCTATATTTATAATCAAGGAGGAACATTTATGCAGAGATATTTTAATTTTTCGGCTGGACCTAGTATGTTACCATTAGAAGTTCTTGAACAGGCACAAAAAGATTTTGTTTGTTATCAAGATAGTGGTATGTCGGTTATGGAGATGAGCCATAGGTCAGCAGTATTTGAAGAAATAATTTTTGGTGCAGAAGCAACGTTACGTGAGCTTATGAACGTGCCTGATAATTATACAATTTTATTTTTACAAGGTGGAGCAAGCACGCAGTTTGCGATGGCACCTTTAAATCTTATGAACACACATAAACAGGCAGACTTTGTAAATACAGGGCAATGGAGCAAAAAAGCGATTGCAGAAGCAAAAATTTATGGTACAGCAAACGTTGTTGCATCATCTGAGGATAAAACTTTTAGCTATATTCCAGAGCTTTCATCAGACATATTTTCAACTAAATCGGATTATATATACTTAACGCTTAACAATACAATTTATGGAACTCACATTCCAAATGATAAGTTGCCACAAATTGATGGAGTGCCACTTGTTGGAGATATGAGTTCAAATATTTTGGCAGAGCAATATGACATTACAAAGTTTGGATTGGTTTTTGCAGGAGCACAAAAAAATCTAGGGCCAGCTGGTGTAACGATTGCGATTATTAGAAATGACTTGATGGGCAATCACAGAGATATAACGCCAACTATGTTACGATATGATGTGCATGCAAAAGAGCGTTCATTGTACAACACACCGCCTACATTTTCAATTTATGTTGCAGGACTTGTGTTTGAGTGGGTAAAACAAATGGGTGGAGTTGCAAAAGTTGAGGAGTTCAACAAAGAGAAATCTAGTATTTTATACAATTTCTTAGATAAAAGTGACTTGTTTAAAGGAACAGTTGTGCCTAAAGACCGTTCTCTTATGAATGTGCCGTTTGTGTTGCCGACAGATGAGCTAAACAAGCAATTTATTAAAGAGGCAGAGGCAAAAGGAATGATTAACCTTAAAGGTCACAGAACAGTTGGTGGAATGAGAGCATCTATATACAATGCGATGCCTATAGAAGGTGTTAAAGCATTGGTTGAATTGATGGAGAATTTTGAATTAAAAAACAAGTAAGGAGAAAACTCTATGTATAATATTTTAACTATAAATGATATATCATCTAAAGGTATTGATAAGTTTGAGCCAGAAAACTTCTTGGTTGATGATTGTTTGAAAGAAGCAGATGGAATTTTGGTAAGAAGTGCAGATTTACACAACTATGATATGCCACAAGGCGTGCTTGCCATCGCAAGAGCAGGAGCAGGAACGAACAATATCCCAGTTGACAAATGTACAAGTGAGGGAATCGTGGTGTTTAATACACCAGGTGCAAATGCAAATGCAGTAAAAGAACTTGTGCTTACAGGAATGTTGCTTTCATCACGCAAAATTTTTAAGGGTATTGAGTGGTCAAAAACTCTTAAAGGGCAAGAAGGTATTGAGGCGAAAGTTGAAAAAGGAAAAAAAGCTTTTGTTGGACCTGAATTACACGGCAAAACACTAGGTGTAGTTGGACTTGGAGCTATTGGTGTGTTGGTTGCAAATATGGCGACTGCACTTGGAATGGAAGTTGTAGGGTATGACCCTTACTTGTCTGTACATTCAGCACTAAAACTTGAAAAAGGTATTATTTTAGCTGATACGATTGATGGGGTTCTTGCAAATGCAGATTATATTACATTGCATTTACCATACAACAAAAATACTAATCAATTAATAAACTCTGAAATGTTTGCGAAGATGAAAGAGGGAGTGCGTCTATTAAACTTTGCACGTGGTGAGCTAGTTGATAATCATGCACTTAAAACAGCTCTTGAAGATGGTGTTGTGTATAGATATGTAACGGATTTTCCTTGCGAAGAAGTGTTAAACATGAAAAATGTGATTGCGATGCCACATCTTGGGGGATCAACTCCTGAAAGCGAAGAAAATTGTGCGGTTATGGCAGCGTTAGAGATTAAAGACTTTTTGCAATATGGAATTATCAAAAATTCTATTAATTTGCCAGATTGTGACTTGGCGTTTACAGGTAAGCCACGACTTACACTAGTGCACAGAAATATCCCTAAAATGGTTGGAGGAGTAACAGCTATTATTGCTGATGAAAACTTAAACATTGATAATATGGTGAATAAATCAAAAGGCGATGTGGCATATACAGTTGTAGATTTAGATGGGTTAAGCGATAAGGAAGATGAGCTTCTTGAACTATTAAGAGCAATCCCAGGAATGATAAAAGTTAGATTAATAAAATAATTAAAGGGGCGTTTGCCCCTTAGTTTTTTACTATGTCCGTAAAATCCGACCAATCTTCAACTTTGAATGCTCTAATATCTCTGACACTTTTTTTGAACCAATCGATACTAGAGAGTCTATTAATTGCTTTATAAACAGTTGCTAAACTATTTTTTTCTGTAGTAGACATATATAAACTACCTTGTGTCCATTCAAACCCTAAATTTTCTAATTCTTGTCTAATTTCATCATAAGCTCGATTGTAGGGTTCGCCATAACTTTTTTTCAAGTCATCGACTTTTAAGTCAAATGCAATAGCGTACATATAAGTTGCCCCTTTCTTAAATTAGCGACTCTTAAATTAGCGACGTTTTTTCTTGTTTGCAACTTCAATGTTGATTTTGCGTCCTTTGAATTTCTTTTTAGTCAATACATAAATAACTTCTTCAACGTATTTTGCTGGCACTTCAAGGAACGAAAACTTATCAAGCATATCAATTTTTCCAACTTCTTTGCCTGTAAGAGAAGTGTTGCTTGCAAGAAGTTTCACAAGTTGTGAACTTTCAAGTTTGTCTTTGTTACCAAGGTTGATAAACAATCTTGAATAACCTTTGTCAGAATAAACTTTTTTAGACTTATCCTCTTGAACTTCTAAGTCTGAAGTAGAAAGTTTTGGATTTGACCCTGTAACCATTTTTTGCATAGCAACGTTTAGGAAAGCAGCAGCAACTTCTGGTGATGTAACGTCAAGTTCTGGATTTTCGTTGTTGATTTCTTCCATTAGTTGGTGAATAAATGGTAAGTTTTTAGCTGATTTTCCGCTAGTAATTTCATCTTTAATTTCGCTTAAAATGCTAGACACTTTGTTGTTTCTAACATCTTCCATAGATGGTGGCGACATTTTTTCAATTTTTGACTTAGTATATCTTTCAATATCTCTAAGTTTGTAAATTTCACGCCCACAAATAAAGCTATATGAAACCCCTTCACGACCAGCACGACCAGTACGTCCAATACGGTGAACATAATATTCTTCATCAAGTGGCAAATCATAGTTAAATACTGCATCAACATCATCAATATCAATACCACGAGCAGCAACATCAGTTGCGATTAGTATATCAACGATACCACGTCTAAATTTGTTCATAACACTATCACGGTGAATTTGTTTCATATCCCCGTGCAACGCTTCAACTCTATATCCTCTACCCATCAAATCTTTGCATAAATCATCAACTCGCTTTTTTGTGTTGCAAAATACAACCATAAGCTTAAATTGGTTTGCATCTACAAGTCTTGCAAGAACTTCTGATTTACGTCTGTCGTGTACCTCAAGGTAATATTGAGAAACTGTTGAAACAGTAATTTCTTTACTAGTTGTGTTAACTCTTACTGCGTTTTCTTTTTGGTATTTGTTTGCGATATCTAAAATGGCTTTTGGCAAAGTTGCCGAGAATAATAAGAATTGTCTATCTTCAGGTATGCTCTCAAGTATAGTGTCTATGTCTTCTCTAAATCCCATGTTAAGCATTTCGTCTGCTTCATCTAGTATCATCATTTTAAGTCCTGCAAGTTTTAGGGTTTTGCGTCTTAGGTGATCCATAACACGCCCTGGCGTACCCACAATAATTTGAGGTCTTTTTCTAAGTCCAGCCATTTGTTTGTCGATTGATTCTCCACCATAAATTGGAAGAATGTTGATATCATTTTTATGACTGCACAGTTTTTTCATTTCAGTTGCGATTTGAAGTGCTAATTCACGTGTTGGACATAAAATCAATACTTGTACATTTTTGTCCTCAGCATCTATATTTTCAATGGCAGGTATACCAAATGCACATGTTTTTCCAGTTCCAGTAGGAGCTTGGGCAATAATATCAAGTCCCTCTAATACGGCAGGTATAGCCGCTTGTTGTATAGGAGTTGTTTCTTCAAAGCCCATCTCCCTAATAGCTTTTTTCATTTCTTTTGACAATTCAAGATCGTCAAATAATTTATTTTCGATAACGCGTACCTCTCTATTCTATAAAATTATGGGTTTTCTTTAATTTATCGGTAAAAAATCCTCATATATTAATAGAATACATATTATCACAAAAAACTGGAAATAACAAGTAGAAAAAACAAAAAAGAAAATGACACGTATTTCTGTTGGTAGAAATAAGTGCCATTTTTTGGATAATTATTGCCTATTCTTGTCCCTCAAATTCATCATCATTTTCAAGGTCTTCAATAGGAGTTAGTAGAGGTGTTGCATCTTCTTCATAGTCTGGCAATTCTTCAAGTAGTGGTGACTGATAAGTTGTACTAAGATTTGCCGTCGGATCAGACGATAGTGCAACAAGCACTGCGTCCATCAAAATAGTTGTTGATGTAGTGATAGACTCTGACTCTGGAAGTTCAATTGATTGTGTGGCAACGACGTAGTCATTTATAAATGAAATACTAGAGTTTAAGTCACTATAAAGTGTTCTCTCAACATCATCAAAACCATACAATGAAACTGATACTATAGCCTCGTTTTCGATAGTAACAACAAGATCCATATTAGCATCTGAAAAGGCTAAGTTTGCGATATATGTACCATCTTGATAATTTGTAGATGAGGCAAAAACTGGTGCCGTAGCTGGTTGATCATTATTATTTTGTCCTAAAAATAAGAATGCACTAAATGCACAAATTGATACCCCAAGCATTATTGCAGGTGTTTTTAGTTCTCTTAGATTTAAAACTATAAATTTATGGCGTGACATAAATGACCTCCTTAAGAATTTAATACTCTAATATATATATATGGACACGTTCTCCCTTATATACCCATTAATTGTAAAAAAATTATGTAGCTCCTTGACCTTTATATAGTTGTGAGGTAATATAAAATAGAGGTGAGCACCTCAAAATCTAAGAGAAAGAGGGTAGAGTGATGAATTATTTTAAGCTAGAGGAACATGGAACAAATGTCAAAACTGAGATTATTGCGGGTATAACCACGTTTATGACGATGGCGTATATTTTGGCTGTAAACCCAAGCATCTTATCCGTAACGGGAATGGATTCTGGAGCATTGTTTACTGCAACAGCATTAGCATCAGTAATAGGTACTTTATGTATGGCGTTTTTTGCAAATTATCCATTTGCGCTAGCACCAGGAATGGGGCTAAACGCATTTTTTGCATTTTCGGTCGTACTAGGAATGGGTATTAGTTGGGAAGTTGCACTGACAGCAGTTTTTGTTGAAGGTATTATATTTCTAATTATGTCCTTATTTAATGTTAGAGAAGCTATATTTGCAGCAATACCTATCAACCTAAAACATGCAGTTGGAGCGGGGATAGGCGTATTTATTGCTTTTATTGGTTTTCAAAATGCAAATATCGTTATAGCTGACGGTTCTACAAAAGTTACATTATTTGAACTTGCAAAATACAATAGTTTGTTTGCAGATGAAGCATACACTATGTATAATGTTGGGATTGGTGCAGTTCTTGCAATATTAGGTACAATTATTACGGCTGTGTTAATGGTAAATAAAGTTAAAGGGTCTATGCTGTGGGGAATACTTTCTACATATGTAATAGGAATTGCATGTGAATTAATCGGTGCGTACCGACCTTATATACCAAACAACCCAAGCAATCCAGCATTTTATTCTTTGATACCAGATTTTTCACAAGGTCTATCTATCCCAAGTCTTGAGCCAATTTTATTTAAATTAGATTTTAGCATGGTGTTTACAGGGGAATTTTTTGCAGTTGTATTTGCATTTTTATTTGTTGATTTATTTGACACGTTAGGTACGCTAATTGGGGTATCTTCAAAAGCAAATATGCTTGATAAAGATGGCAACTTGCCAAAAATTAAAGGTGCATTGCTTGCAGACGCTGTTGCAACAACAGTAGGGGCTTGTATCGGAACATCAACAACAACAACATTTGTAGAAAGTGCATCAGGCGTAACTGAAGGTGGTAGAACAGGTTTAACAGCAGTTGTAGTTGCAATTTTGTTTGGATTATCACTATTTTTATCACCAATATTTTTGGCGATACCGTCATTTGCAACAGCTCCAGCACTAATTTTAGTTGGATTTTTGATGATGGGTTCGGCAACAAAAATAGATTTTGATGATGCAGCAGAAGGAATACCAGCATTTTTGGCTATTTCTGGAATGGCATTTACTTATAGTATTTCGGAAGGTATAGCATTTGGTATAATTTCTTATGTGCTAATCAATTTATTTACTGGAAAATTAGAAAAATTAAATTATTTACTTGTAGTTATAGCGTTATTGTTTGGACAAAAATATTTAGTTGGTGACTCATTTGTGTACACAGCAGTTGGCACAATTATTTTAGCAACAATAGGTTTTATAGCGACAAAGAAAAAATAACTGGAGGACAAAATGAAAGCATTAATTAGCGTATCAGACAAAGCAGGCATAGTAGAATTTGCACAAAACTTAGTTTCACACGGAGTTGAGATTATATCAACAGGCGGGACTTATAGTGCACTTCAAAATGCAGGTATAGCAGTACAAAATATTTCAGATGTAACAGGTTTTAGAGAGTGTTTAGACGGCAGAGTTAAAACGTTGCATCCAACAATTCATGCAGGTATATTAAATATACGTGACAATGAGGAACATAAAAAGCAAATGACTGAAATGGGACTTGATAACATTGATTTTGTTGTTGTAAACTTGTATCCATTTAAGCAAACTATACTAAAAGAAGGCGTATCACAAGAAGAAGCAATTGAAAATATAGATATTGGTGGACCAACTATGCTTAGAGCTGCGGCAAAAAACAGTCAAGATGTTGTTGTAGTTGTTGATCCGCAAGATTATGATGTTGTAATTCGTGAGCTTAAAGAAAATAATGGAGTATCTAAAGAAACAAAATTTTATTTAGGTGCAAAAGTATTCGAGCACACAGCAAATTACGATGCTATGATTGCAACGTACCTTAGAGAGCAAGCAGGGCAAACAGCGTTCCCAGAAAAGCTTACACTTACATTTGAAAAAGTGCAAGATATGAGATATGGCGAAAATCCACATCAACCAGCTGCGTTTTATAAAGAAGCAGTTGCAACAAAAGGTACGCTTGCAGAGGCAACTCAACTTAATGGTAAAGAATTATCGTACAACAATATTAACGACGCAAACGGTGCATTACAATTGTTAAAAGAGTATGATGCTCCAACTATAGTTGCTGTTAAACATGCAAGCCCATGCGGGGTAGGTTCGGCGGACACAATTGTTGAGGCGTACCAAAAAGCTTACAAAGCTGACCCGATGTCTATATTTGGTGGTATCGTAGTATCAAATGGGGAAATCACGAAAGAAACTGCTGATGAAATGGTGAAAATATTCCTAGAAATAGTTATCGCACCATCATATACGCCAGAAGCTCTTGAAGTGTTAAAGACTAAAGCAAACTTAAGAGTGCTAGAACTTGCTGATATTGCATACCAAAATACAAAAGCGTTGGATATGAAAAAAGTTGATGGCGGATTAATTGTACAGCTAGCTAACTTTGAACTATACAACGAAGATGAACTTGAAGTTGTGACAGAAACTAAACCGACAGATGAACAAATGGAAGATTTACTATTTGCGTGGAAGCTTGTAAAACATGTCAAATCTAACGGTATTTCGCTTGCAAAAGATGGAATGTCTATCGGTATTGGCGGTGGGCAAGTTAACCGTGTTTGGGCAACAAAACAAGCGATTGAGCACGGGGTAGAATTTTTGGGGGAAGATGGTGTAAATGGTAGCGTGCTTGCGTCGGATGCGTTTTTCCCATTTAGTGATTGTGTGGAAGAAGCGGCAAAAGCCGGAATTAAAGCTATAATTCAACCAGGTGGTTCTATGCGTGACAATGATAGTATTGAAATGTGTAATAAACATGGTATAGCGATGGTGTTTACAAAAATGCGCCACTTTAAACACTAAATTGTGTATAAAAAACATACAAATAAGGAATATTAGGTGATAAGATGAGCCAACACATGCTTTTTATGCAAGAAGCTATTATTGAGGCAACAAAAGCATACGAACTAGACGAAACTCCTATTGGTGCAATTATTGTACACAACAACAAAATTATCGGTCGTGGTCACAATCGGCGAAACACAGACAAAAATGCTTTGGCACATGCTGAAGTGCTGGCGATTGACGAGGCTTGCAAAAATATAGGGGATTGGCGTCTTGAAGAGTGTGTTATATATATCACCTTAGAGCCTTGTCCTATGTGTGCAGGTGCAATTATTCAAGCTAGAATACCGACAGTAGTATATGGTGCCAGTAGTCCAAAATCTGGATTTGGTGGCTCTATTATCAATGTGCTAGAAATGGAACTCTTAAATCATAGATGTGAAGTTGTAAGGGACGTTTGTGCAGATGAGTGCATAAGTCTACTAAAAAGTTATTTCAAAAATATGAGGAAAAAAACTCAAGAAAATAAGGAGAATTGAAAATGGCAACTACAAATAAGCACAAAAAAGCAAGAGTATTTAGAGATTATCTAATCGAAAAAGATAGCATGAAAATGTTTAAAGAGGAAGAACTTGAGCAAGCAATTTTGTTTAGAAGTGCATACAAAATCAAAGATGAAACTAAAGTTTTCATGATTATCATCAACGATAGCATCTACATCACGATGCAAGCAATGGTTATGAGAGACGTGCCAGCGGAAAAAAGAGCAGATTTCTTGGAGCTAATCAACACTATCCAAGTTGAATATCCAACAGTTAAATACGTGTTGACACCAGACAATCAACTTATGACATCAACAACTTTCCACGGTACAGACGAGAGCATTCAACCTGGAACAATTATGATGTGTACTATAGAGTACTTAAAAGTGTTAAGCACAAAACACTACGAAAGATTTGAAGCGTTATTAAACGGTTAATAATAAATTTTTTTAGGGGGACGTACATTTGCCGTCCCCTGTATTTTATGTTAAATTTTATGTTAAATAAATTTTCATAAACAAATGCCTTCTGAACTTTTTCGATAATCTAAGTTGTATGTAATAGGCAAAATATATGAAAATTTTGTTAAAAATTTAGCAATCATTACCGTAGGAATTTTGTACTAAAAGAGGTATAATATCATTATCCATTGAGAATGGAAATACTATTAAGTTTTAGTGGGAGGATTCAATGCGTTTCACATTACCAAGAGATTTATATTATGGAAGAGATTCAATCGACGAACTTAAAAACATCAAAGGAAAGAAAGCTATCGTTGTAGTTGGTGGCGGCTCTATGAAAAGATTTGGATTTTTGGATAGAGTTGTTGACAACCTTAAAGAAGCAGGTATGGAAGTACTATTATTTGAGAATGTAGAGCCAGACCCATCAGTAGAAACAGTTATGAAAGGTGCAGAAGCTATGAGAAACTTCGAGCCAGATTGGATTGTATCTATAGGTGGAGGTTCTCCAATTGATGCTGCAAAAGCTATGTGGATTTTCTATGAATATCCAGACTTTACTTTTGAACAAGCTATCGTTCCATTTGGACTACCAGAACTTAGACAAAAAGCTAAATTTATTGCAATCCCATCAACATCAGGGACAGCAACAGAAGTTACAGCGTTTTCTGTTATTACAGACTATGAAAAAGGTATCAAATATCCTCTAGCAGATTTCAACATTACGCCAGACATCGCAATTGTTGACCCTGTTATTGCAGAAACAATGCCAGCAACTCTTACAGCTCACACTGGTATGGACGCTTTGACTCATGCAATTGAAGCATACGTTTCAACTGCAAATTCTCCATTTACTGATCCATTAGCGATTAAAGCAATCCAAATGGTGTTTGACAACTTAGAAGCATCATACAAAGGAGAAAGCACTGCAAGAGAAAACATGCACTATGCACAATGTATGGCTGGTATGGCGTTTTCAAATGCACTTTTAGGTATTGTACACTCTATGGCTCACAAAACAGGTGCAGCATTTTCGGGTGGACACATTCCTCATGGATGTGCAAACGCTATGTATTTACCATTCGTAATCAAATACAACGCTAAAGAGGGTACGCAGAGATATGCGGACATCGCTAAAAACGTTGGACTTACAGGTGAAACGGACCAAGAATTGATAGATAAACTTTGTGCTAAAATTGATGAGTATAACACGAAGCTAGAAATTCCAAAAACTTTAAAAGACTTTGGAATTGATGAAGCTGAGTTTTTAGAAAAAGTATCAGAAATAGCAAAACATGCTGTTGATGACGCTTGTACATTATCAAATCCAAGAAGCATTACTCCAGAGCAAATGGAAGAATTACTTAAAAATTGCTATTACGGAACAGAAGTTGAAGTTTAAAAAAATCAAAAGCTATGGGCAATTTCGCTCATAGCTTTTAACTACGTAGAGGTGAGAAAGTTGTATAAAATCGTAAAAAAACAAAAATTAAATAGCATGGTTGAAAAAATGATAATACATGCTCCACACGTTGCAACAAAATGTGAAGCAGGACAATTTATCATATTGTGTACTGAAGAAGATAGCGAGCGTATTCCGCTAACTATTCAAGATTATGATAGAGAAAATGGAACAGTGTCTATTGTATATCAAGTTGTTGGATTTTCGACTAAAGAACTTGCATTAAAAGAAGAGGGCGACAGCATAGCACACTTTGCAGGGCCACTTGGAGTTGAAACAGAAATTCATAAATCTAAAAGAGTTTTAGGCGTAGGTGGGGGAGTTGGTGCAGCACCACTATTTCCACAAATCAGAAAATTTGTTGAACTTGGGACACAATGTGACGTTATTTTAGGTGGACGTTCTGACGAGTTTGTTATACTTGAGGACGAGTTTAAACAATTTGCGGACAATGTATATTGTGCAACAAACGATGGCTCTAAAGGGGTTCAAGGGTTTGTTACTGATGTACTTAAAAAGCTTGTTGAAGACGGAAATGAGTATGACGAAGTTATCGCTATTGGGCCACTTATTATGATGAAAGCTGTTGTTGAGATGACAAAACCACTTGGTATCAAAACGATGGTATCACTTAACCCGATTATGATTGACGGGACTGGTATGTGTGGTTGTTGCCGTGTTACAGTTGGCGGACAAACTAAATTTGCATGTATTGATGGACCAGACTTTGATGGATACGAAGTTGATTTTGATGAAGCTATGCTAAGACAAACTATGTATAAAAAAGAAGAGGCACATATGTGCAACTTGACAGGGGAGGTACGCTAATATGAACAACAGTTTAGTTAAAGTTCCTATGCCAGAGCAAGACCCAAATGTGAGAAACAAAAACTTTGAGGAAGTTGCGATAGGATATACAAGCGAAATGGCAATTGAGGAGGCAGACCGTTGTCTTGGTTGCAAGCCTAGATTTTGTGTAAAAGGTTGCCCTGTAAACGTGCCTATTCCAGAATTTATCGCAAAAGTTAAAGAAGGAAAATTTGATGAGGCGTATGATATTATAACGACTGAAAATGCACTTCCTGCTATTTGCGGACGAGTTTGCCCACAAGAAAACCAATGTGAAGGTAAATGTATTCGTAACAAAAAAGGGGAAGCAGTTGGTATTGGTCGTCTTGAGCGTTTTGTTGCTGATTATAAAATGGCACAAGAAGCAACTCCAGTTGTTAAGCCAGAAGCGAAACCACAAAAAATTGCTGTTGTTGGGTCTGGTCCAGCAGGGTTAACTTGTGCGGGTGAGCTTGCTAAAAAAGGATATGATGTAACTATTTTTGAGGCGTTAAACAAACTTGGTGGCGTTTTGGTGTATGGTATTCCAGAATTTAGATTGCCAAAAGATTTGGTTGAAAAAGAACTTCAAAAAGTTATTGACCTTGGTGTTAAAATTGAGAAAAACGTTATCGTTGGTAGAAGTATGACAATTGACGAACTTAAAGAGCAAGGTTTTGACGCTGTGTTTGTTGGAAGTGGTGCTGGTCTGCCTAGATTTATGAGAATAGATGGCGAAAACCTTAATGGGGTGTTTGCTGCAAACGAATTTTTAACGAGAGCAAATCTGATGAAATCATACGAGTTTCCAAAAAGCCCAACGCCTATATTTACAGGTGATAAAGTTGCCGTTGTTGGTGGTGGAAACGTTGCTATGGACGCTGCTAGAACTGCGAAAAGACTTGGAGCGAAAGAGGTTTATATCGTTTATAGACGTGGTGAAGAAGAATTGCCTGCACGTCTTGAGGAAATTCACCATGCAAAAGAAGAAGGAATTATATTCAAATTGCTTTGCAATCCAGTTGAAGTTGTTGGGAAAGACGGCTGGGTGACAGGGTTAAAATGTGTTGAGATGGAACTTGGTGAACCTGATGCATCTGGTAGAAGAAGTCCAGTTGAGAAAAAAGACAGTGTGTTTGAGATGGAAATGTCATCTGTAATTATTGCGATTGGGCAAAGTCCAAACCCACTTATAAGAATGACAACGCCAGGGCTTGACACACAACGCTGGGGTGGTATCATAGTAAATGAGGAAACTATGGCTACAAGTAAAGAAGGCGTTTATGCTGGTGGTGATGTCGTGACTGGTGCGGCAACTGTTATACTTGCGATGGGTGCAGGGAAACAAGCTGCTAAGGCGATTGACGAACAATTACAAAATAATTAATTTATAGTCCATATTCCTACGAGGGTATGGGCTTTTTTAGGAGGAATAATTTATGTTTATTTTAAAAAATGAAGTGCAGTTTGATTTGGCTCATTATTTGAGTGGTTACGAGGGTAAGTGTGCGAACATACACGGGCATAGGTATAGGCTTATTGTGCAGATTGCAAGCAAGGAGTTGCATCAAGAGGGGCAACTTAGGGGTATGGTTGATGACTTTGGGTTATAAAACTGTTATAGCAAATCTATAAAAATGTGAGAAAATCTCGTTTTATATAGATTTTTAAAATAGAAAGCCCTGCGTATCATGTAAATGGTGCGTACTCTACGTTAATTGCTTTTAACCCCTAAAGCCTTACAACCACAATAGTGGAGAAATCACATTATGACGGTGCGAAAGCAGAAAAAATAGTAAGGATAGCCTATGTTGAAATAAAATCTAATTAGGGTGTATGAGTGACACATACATTACGTTAGGCACTAAAGGTGATAGACAATGGGTGTTTAGCAGCCACTTTCCTAAGTCTTTTAGATATGGAAAAGGTTCAACGACTATCTCCTTGAGGGAGAGTAAAACCGCAAGCTTAGGGCGGAAGAAAAATGTAGCCCCTAT
>LNZQ01000009.1 GCA_002007315.1 Epulopiscium sp. Nele67-Bin004 | reverse complement strand
GTTTTTTAGACTTTCTATTAAACGATTCAATCGCTTTGCTTTGTTTTAAGTACGTTAAAGCGTCATACAACATTACTCTTAGTGGCATGCCATAATGTATGCTATCTTGTGATTCTATACCTAATAATACAAAATCCACACCATATGCTGCTTTTTTTATTATATCTCTAGTTCGTGCTATCGACATGTAGCCTTTGTCAAATTGTATTACGCTTGATGTATCTGTGTCAAGTTCCTCAAGATGATTTGGGTCAATCACTTGTTCGCCACCAAAAATAACTGCATTAAATATATCTGCAAATCTTTCTGGCTTACTCAAATATGATTTACATACTGAATCTGGTTTAACATCTTTTACTCTGTTTTTAATTCTCCTTTGTCTGCTCATATTTTCTCCTAAGTATATTTTTTCTTTAATTATATTATATGTGATAAACTTGGAAGGTTCAAGTTAAAATAACCTACAAAAAAAGGATTAATAATAGCTATTTGCTATATTAACCCCCATATATTAAACAAAGAACTTTGCAATTAGTATGCCTATGCCTGTATATGAAACACCTAAAACGGCTAGTGTAAGATAAACTTGTTTTGCCGTAGGTTGTCCCTCTTTTGCATCTCCAAACTTAAATTTCACAAATAGCATGATACCCATAATTATTAACATCGTTAACGCTAAACTCATCATAATTTTATCCCCCTCTTATTCCATATCCTCATCATTAGCAAATTGATTATTAATATTCTCTTGTTTTTTGTTATTAGCATAGTATAGCACTTTTAATATTATAAAAGCCCCTACAGTACAACATATAAAAGTTAAAACACTTACTCCTAGATTATCTTCTGTTAAAAAATACACCATTGCCCCAGTGGCTACTCCTGTTAATGCACTTTGAAGACTCAAAATTGCATTATTGTTTTTATAACTGGTCGGTGCTATGTCATTGCCTTTAATCATATTACTTACTAAAATATAACCCGACATAATAAAGAAGATTATAGATTCTACAGCATACTGAGCAACAGGTGCCTGAAATATAAATTGTTGTATAAGAACAGATGCTAATAGTAACACCCATATTATTGTAAACCCATCGCTTTGGATTTTTCTTTTAGTCAAAATTACTCTCTCGTCTCTCATGATGTCTCCTCCCAAAATAAGTCATTTAATGTTTTTCCAAGTGCTTTGCAAATTGCAATACATAAATTTAACGTTGGATTATAATTTCCAGCCTCAATTAAACCTATTGTTTGCCTTGTTACACCTACTGCTTTTGCCAAATCTTCTTGTTTCATGTCACACTCTATACGAGCTATTTTTAACCTTTTGTTTTTCATACTTCCCACTCCTCATATTACATATTATATATTATAAACGTCATAATGTCAATTATATATTACATTATGTTTTAAGTAAATTTTGTAAAAAATATTGACTATACAAGGATAATGTGATATATTTATCTTATCAAGAGATAAATATATCACTTAAAATTACAAATAAATAACTATTTAGGGGAGGAATTATTTATGAAACAAACTCAGACTCATACACCTAAGATTAACCCTTTAATGGGGCTATTTGGATTTTTGGGTTTGGTGGGATTTATACCATTAATTATTGAGGTGCACAAACCTAACCCTTTTGATTTTATATTTTTCGGTTTTTTTGGATTTTTTGGGATCTACTATATGGGGAAAATGTCAAATACCTTAATTGATGAGCGTTATATAGCTAATCAACTTAGAGCAACTACAATAGCAAATAGAATTGCACTTTCAATCATTCTGGCAGGGATTTTAATATTAGGCAGGTTAGTATATTATGTAGAGCTATATACAATAACAAGCTTATTGGTAACTATAATAGCATTTGCTTTTGCACTATCGCAATTTTTGCAATCATTTCTTTTATATAAATTTGAAACAACGGAGTAGCTATGGCAGATTTCAAGAGCAACCTAAAAAAATATCGACAACTAAAAGAACTCACCCAAGAAGAGCTAGGCAACATTGTTGGGGTTAGACGTGAAACTATTATGAGGCTCGAAAACGCCAAATACAATCCATCGCTAAAACTGGCAATAGATATTTCCAGAACATTAGAAGTTCCAATCGAAGAAATATTTGTGTTTGAATAGCCACTATCAAATAACCAAAGAACATAAAAAAGCAAGAACATACCACTTAATATATTCTTGCTTTTGATTTACATATTTTCTTTTCTAAGTTGTTGCACTTGCTCAAGTGACAAACTAGTTTTTATAGCTATAGTTTCATCATCAAGTATATCTAATAAATTTATTGCTATTTTTATACTTCTTTCTTCTCTACCTTGCTCTATCCCTTGCTCTATTCCTTGCTCTATTCCTTGCTCTATTCCTTCTGCTCTACCTTTATTTAAGTTTTCTTCTTTAAATCGTTGCATTGAAGTACACATACCCCCAACCTCCTTATCTAAATTTTCTAACTCCATTAATTCTGGTGTCCTTGTTATTGTACTAATAAAAGCTAATGTTTCGCCCTCTATACCTACATCTTGATATTTTTCTATTAACTCTGTTACGTTTGTATCTGGATTTAGCAGTTGTTCTACTACTTCAAAAGTCAGTTGCATTTCACCATGTGTAAATTTATAGTCAGTCGAATTTTTAACTTGAAATAAATTCATCTTATAGTTTGATACCATTTGTGCA
>LNZQ01000008.1 GCA_002007315.1 Epulopiscium sp. Nele67-Bin004 | reverse complement strand
ATTTCATCAGCAGTAAAAACTTACTGCAAAAAAGTTGTAACAGCAGTAAATGCTGGGGACAAAGCTTCTGCACAAGCTCAACTTAAAGTTGCTACAAAAGCAATTGACCAAGCTACTGCAAAAGGACTTTTCCACAAAAACACAGCATCTCGCAAAAAATCAACACTTGCTAAACTAGTAAATACAATGGCATAACAAAAAAACCCGCTTTATACGGATTGTATAGGCGGGTTTTTTATTCTTGTCCACTACGGTCAATAGTTTCTTTTATTTGATTTCGTTCTTCTCTAATACCTTCGATAGTTTCTGACACCAAATCTTCAAATTGTCTAACTTCTTCATGTATATAATTTAGCGTTTCTTTTAGTCTAAATTCAACTGCTTTAAGCTTCTCATCTGCATGTCTAACACCCATCATTTGCATTTCTCTGGCGTCTTTTTTTGCTTCAGAAACCAATTCTTCGGCAAGACGTTGTGCCTCAAGAGTAATTTGGTTGTTGTGTATTAGGCGTTTCATTTCTATTTCAGCGTCATTTCTTATGTTGTCGGCATCTTTATGTGCCTCACTTATAATACGCTCTCTTTCGTCCATCAACCAATATGCTTGGCTTACTTCTGTTGGCAATGATTGTATTGCGCGCTCCAGATGCTCTCTAAGTATGTCTCTATCTATTCTTATCGCACCCCCACCAAATATTATTGTTGGAGCTTCTTCTATAAGTTCATACACTATATTTAGCGAATCCATTACACTTAATGCTCTATCGTTATCCATCGTTACTCCCCCTTATTTTATCTATTATAGTTTGCTCGATGCACTTAGGAACAAGCCCTTCTATGTCTCCATCAAAATATACAAGCTCTTTTATGGCACTGGAGCTTACAAATGAATATTGTGCATCGGTTACTAAAAATATCGTTTCTATTTCTTTTTGTAACCTTTTGTTTATTTGCGACATTTGAAGTTCGTATTCAAAGTCTGTTATACTGCGTAGTCCCCGTATTATTACGTTCGCATCTTTTTGTATTGCATAATCAACGAGCAAGCCTGAATGACAGTCAACTTGTATATTTGGCACATGCCTTGTAGCTTTTTGCACCATATCAACTTTTTCCTGTAGCGTAAAAAGTCCTGCTGGCTTGTTCACATTGTATGACACACAAACTATAAGTTTATCAACAAGTTTTGATGCACGCTCAATTATATCAACGTGTCCACTCGTTATTGGTGCAAAACTTCCAGGGTAAATTCCTATTCTCATTCAGATTTCCTTTCCAGAAAACTAAGTGTTGTCGTCTTGTAATTTTTAGTTTTGTATATAACAAGTTCGTCACACACGATATGTTTCGCCTCAGATGAGTTTTCTATTATTATCTTTCCATTTAACGCAAGCAAATTATGTGTCATTATATCATTTACAATTTTTTCCAAATTATTATATTTATACGGTGGATCTATAAAAATAATATCGAACTGCTCACCTTTTAAGGCAAGTTTTGTAATTATTTGTTCTACTTCTATTGTATACACTTTTGCCAAATTATGCAATCTTGTTTTTTGCAAATTTTCGCTAATTATTGCACAAGCTTGTTGGTCTAATTCAACAAAGGTTGCACTTTTTGCACCACGACTTAACGCCTCAATGCCGATTGCCCCACTGCCACTAAACAAATCCAAAAATCTACTATTTGGTATATCAAAATTAATTATATTAAATAGCGTTTCTTTTATTCTATCCGTTGTTGGGCGAGTCGCTTGCCCCTCTGGTGCCACAAGTTTTGTACCTCTACATTTACCGCTTATTACTCTCATATCCAAACCACCTTACTATTTATAATGTAATTACACCAACGTCACCCCAAGTTTTCACTTCTTGTTGTGCCAGCTTTAGTAATTCTCTGTCTGTGTACAAGTTTGCTATTTTCATATCTGGCAAACCATGTTGTTTCGTTCCAAAAAATTCCCCTGCTCCTCTAAGCTTTAAATCCGTATCCGCAATTGTAAATCCATTTGTACTAGTTTCCATAATTTTAAGTCGTTGTTTAGTTGTCTTATTTTTTGAATCGCTAACTAATATACAAAAAGACTCATGCTCGCCACGTCCAACACGTCCTCTAAGCTGATGCAATTGCGACAGCCCAAACCTTTCAGCGTTTTCAATAAGCATAATTGTTGCATTCGGAACGTTTACACCGACTTCTACTACCGTTGTTGATACTAATATATTTATTTCACCTTGAGAAAATCTATTCATTATATCATTTTTTTCTTTTGGTTTCATTTTTCCATGCAAATACTCTAGTGTATAATTTGAAAAATGTTCTTCCCTAAGCTCCTCTGTGTACTGCATAACGTTTTTTAAGTCTTCCAGTTTTTCATTTTCCTCAACCATCGGACATATTATATAACATTGTCTGCCACTATCTATATGTTGTTTCATAAATGCGTAAATTCTCTCATAATATTTTGTGTCAACGGAATTTGTTTTTATAGGAATTCGCCCACTTGGCAACACATCTATAACCGAAATGTCCATATCGCCATACAATATTAGAGCAAGCGTCCTTGGAATTGGCGTTGCACTCATAACAAATACATCTGGAGTTTGCCCTTTTTGTGACAGTTTTAGACGCTGGCGAACCCCAAATCTATGTTGCTCATCTGTTATAACGATACCCAAATTTGGAATTGGAACGCTATCTTCCAGAAGTGCATGCGTGCCGACAAAAATATCTATTTCATCTATTTGCTCAACTAAAAGTGTACGTTGTTTTTTTGTCATGCTACCTGTCACAAGATGTACCCGTATATTTAATCCGTCAAATATGCTCGTCAAAAATTCATAATGTTGCACCGCAAGAACTTCTGTTGGTGCCATCATTGCCCCTTGATAACCGTTTTTGACAGCAACAAACAACGCCGCAGCTGCAACAACTGTTTTTCCCGAACCAACGTCACCTTGAACAAGCCTATTTGCTGCAAATGGCTGTGCCATATCATCAAAAATTTCATCTAATACAGTGTTTTGTGCATCTGTAAGCTTAAACGGCAGCTTATCTAAAAATACATTGTAATCACTTGGCATAGGCTTTGGTATCCCCTCCCCCTTAAAGTCGCTTTTTAGTGCATACAGCTTTTGTTGCAATATAAACAATTCTTCAAACACAAGCCGTCTACGTGCCTCAAAAAAATCTGCTGGAGTGTCGGGGAAGTGTATGCTAAAAACTGCGTCTTTTTTGCTCATAAAGTTATGACGCTCTCGTATTTCTTTTGGTATAGGCTCATCTATTTCTATCATACTTAAAGCAGTTTGTATTGCACTTCTAATAGTTTTTTGTGACAACTTGTATGTTGATGGATATATCGGTACAATTTTTGGTATATGTTCATTTTGAAACTCTGGCGATTGCATTTCAAGTTTATCAAGCTTCGTCGTCACTTTTCCATAAAAGTTGTATGTTCGCCCAAGCGTGATGACATTTTTTATATATGGCTGATTAAAAAACGTTATGTTTACCCCTCCTGTTTGGTCAACAACTTTTAATGTAACTATAATCTGCTTAGTTTTTCTAACTTGGATATCAACAACTTTTGCCATTATGTTATTTTTTTCATCAAGTATTATGTCTTTTATTGGCACAGTTGTTCGTCTATCTTCATATTGCTTTGGATAATGTTCAATTAATTGTTTTATAGTAAAAATCTCAAGTTTACCAAACTTTGATGCCGTTTGGCTTCCTATCCCTTTTATGTCTAATATTGATTGCAATTTGTTCCCTCCATCAAAAAAGGTTGCCACCGAAATGACAACCTTTTTGCTTTATTCTGCTGATATCATAAAATAATATACTGGCTGATTTCCAAATTGCAAATCAACATCTGCTTCATCAAATATATTTTCTGCTTCTTCCAAATACTCATTTGCTGTTTCATCATCGATATCTTCGCCGTAGTATATAGTTATAATTTCGCTATCTTTATCAAATTTGCCTAGTAGTTCGATATAAGTTTGTTTTAGGCTTGGATTGTTTACAACAATTTCGCCATCAAGTATTCCAAGGTATTCGCCTTCTGTTATAGCCTCACCTTTTATTATTGTATCTCTAACTGCTATCGTTATTTGTGCAGTGCTAACAGTGTTCATTGCCTCTGTCATGCCCTCAACGATTTCTTCAATGTCTTCTATACTTTGGTCATATGCAAGCATAGCCGAAATACCTTCTGGTATCGTTGTCGTTGGGATAACACGTGCGTCGCACCCTGTTATAAGCTCCGCTGCTTGTTCTGCTGCCAAAATGATATTTTTGTTGTTTGGCATAACGATTACTTTTTTTGCATTAACGCTTTTTATAGCATCCAAAATATCTTCTGTGCTAGGGTTCATAGTTTGACCCCCCTCAACAACTTTATCAACACCCAAGCTTCCAACTATATCAGCAAATCCACTTCCTGCTACGATTGAAACAAACCCGATCTCTTTTGCTGGTTCTGTTTGCGTAGCTGGTGCGTCAGACCCTAATATTGAGCTATGTTGCTCTTTCATGTTTTCAATTTTGATGTTAGTAAGACTTCCAAACTTTAGCCCGTGTTGCAGTGCGTGACCTGGGTTATCTGTGTGGACATGAATTTTGATGTACTCCTCGTCCGATACAGCAACAAGGCTATCTCCAATACCATCTAAGTATTTTCTTGTTTCATCTTCATCATACGGCTTTGATAAATCTCTTTCAACGATAAACTCTGTACAATACGCAAAAGTTATATCTTCCGTATTAAATTGTTGTAGTGCCGAAAATGCTGTATTTGGTGATGGTTTACCTGTTGGACGTTTTAGGTCAATATTGATTTCGCCAAGCATAACAAGTGCCGCTCCCTCAATTATAGCCATAAGACCTTGACCCCCAGCGTCAACTACGCCTGCTTCTTTTAGAACCGGCAACATATCTTGCGTTTGTGCAAGTATATCATATCCATGTATTATAATTTCTTCGCAAAATACCATCAAATCTTCAGTTTCTAAGCTTGTTGCTTTTTCTGCAACTTCTCTTGCCACTGTTAGTATTGTACCCTCTTTTGGCTTCATAACCGCTTTATACGCCGTTTCTACACCAAGTTGTGCTGCCTCGCCAAGTTTTTGTGCGTCTACTGTTTCGCTATCACCTAGTCCTTTAACAAAACCTCTAATAAGTTGCGATAAAATTACACCTGAATTCCCTCTAGCTCCTCGTAGTGACCCAGTGGCAAATGCTTTTCCAATAGCAGCAATACTAGTCGGCTCAATGTTTTCCACTTCTTTTGCGGCTGCTAGCATAGTTAGTGACATATTTGTACCTGTGTCACCATCTGGAACTGGAAAAACATTTAACTCATTTATTACTTCTTTTCTCTCGTCTAATAATCTTGCCCCGCTTACTATCATTTTTTGAAGTAATGGTGCATCTATTGTTTTAACACTCACCTTGTCGTCCTCCCATAAATAAAATTTACTTGCTTACTCTTACGCCTTCAACGAATATTTGGATTGTCCCAACTTGAAGTCCTAACATTTCACCTAATTTATATCTAACTGTGTTCATAAGGTTATCTGTTACTGCCGAAATTTTTGTTCCATATTCAACAATGATATGAAACTCAATGTCAACGTTACTTCCATCAAGTTGAACTAATACACCTTTTGTTATACTGTCCCGTTTTAGTAGTCTAACTATACCATCTTTAACATTACGAGATGCCATACCTACTATACCATAACATTCAGTTGCTGTAATCCCACTTATTTGTGCAATTACTTCTTCGTTGATTTCGATGATACCCTGTTCATTTGAAAGTTTTTCACCCATTATTTTAGTCCTCCCTGCAAAAAAAGTATTTTGTACTTTACATGAAAACAATTATATCACAACTTATATAAAGAAATAAACCCTAAAATATAAAATAATATTGAATAGGAACTTGAAATTTATTAAAATATCTGTTAAAATATCAGTTGTTATGTCATGCAACAAAAAATTTTAAGGAGGTACTATATTATGGCAAAATGTGAAATTTGTTCTAAAGATGTTCACTTTGGTATCAAAGTGAGTCACTCTCATAGAAGATCAAATAAAATGTGGAAAGCTAATGTAAAGAAAGTAAGAGTTGCACACAATGGTGCAGCTAAAAGAATGAATGTATGTACTCGTTGCCTACGTTCAAACGCTGTTACAAGAGTTTAATTATTTTAAGGCTGCGAATAGGCAGTCTTTTTTTATGTAAAAATTTGCAGAAAAACAGACCGATAAATTTCGGTCTAATCATACATAGTAATATTTCCTGTTACGGGGGTAATTGTGATTTGCACTTGTTCGCCTGTTCGGTCATTTGTGATAGTTACTGTTCCTGCACTACTTGGCGATATAGTTTCACCATTAAATTTTAATATATCTGTATATGTCATATCTTTATTGCCCACATATAACGTTACTTCGTTTGGCATTTGTATCTCTTGATAAGATGATAATGTGCTACTCAGGCCTATAATAAGAGTGTTGTCCTCATTTTTAATATAAACATCATTGCCCGTTCTAAGAGCGGTTTCACGAGCCTCACATATTGCATCGTAAATGCTATTTTTTATAATTTTAAATTCCATTCGATTTACGTAGTTTACTTGCACCGTTGAAATTGTACCTACAAACCAAATAATTGTAACTACAACCATAAGTTCTATTAGGGTGTATCCTTTGTTGTTTGACATGTATCAACCTCCTCATATGTTATAAGGAGTGTTGCCATTTTTTTGCTAGTTTAATCCAGATTGACTAATATGTTCAACCAACGTTTTCACGCCTATTCCAATCAAAATTAAACCCCCCACAATTTCAGATTTCGCCTTAAATTTGCTACCAATTTTCGCCCCTATAAATACGCCTATTACAGACAAACAAAAAGTTGTTACACCTATTACTCCTGCTGAATGCATAATATCAACATTTAATAATGCAAGCGATATCCCCACTGCTAGGGCGTCAATACTCGTTGCTATCGCAAGCATCAAAAGCGATTGTGGCATGTCGTCCTCGGCACGGTCACTCGCCTCTTTAATCATTTTTACACCGATAATCGTTAATATTCCAAATATTATCCAGTGGTCAAAAGGGGCAATAATGTCATAAAATCTGTCCCCCAAATAATAGCCCAGTATCGGCATAAATGCTTGAAATCCACCAAAATAAAAACCAACTTGTATAGCAGATTTGAATGTTGCTCCTTGCAGACCTTTGCAGATAGAAACTGCAAAAGCGTCCATCGACAGCCCCACTGCTAGTATAAATAATTGCTGTAATCCCATGTTGCACCTCTTTTATTAGTTCTATAGGTTGTTGAATAAATAAAAAAATATACAAAAAAGACATTCCATTTGATATAATAAGGTTACCACACAATAAAAACCAAAGGAATGTCTACTATGAGTATACCATTAAATGAAAGTTCAGCCAATACCTATTACAGTAAAATTTATAATTTAATTAAATGCAAACTGCCTAAAATAAATAAAACAGTCACTAAAGGTAGACCACCTAAATATACTGATGCTCAAATTATAGCTTGTAGTATTTATGGAATAATAAATCATATTTTTAGCCTTAGAGAATTAAAGTATAAAATCAATTTAAATACTGAATTTAAAAGTATAATAGGAATTAAAAAATCTCCAGATTATTCTACATTTTCAATACAATTAAGCAAATTGGAAAGTTCGGAGCTTGATAATCTGTATAAAAATCTTATAACAGAACTTAATCCTGAAACTAGATTATGTGCCGTAGATAGTACGGCTCTTAGAAGTTCAAAGTATGATACAGAAGCACAAATAGGAAAAGGAACAAGGTTAGGATTTTTTTAAGGCTATAAACTGCACGTAATAAGTAGTATTATAGATGAATGTATAAAAAAATCCAATGGTATTACTTCAAGAAAATACCCCTATTGGGGGCAAAAACTATCTAAATTCTATATGCAACTCTTTTCCTAGCCCTTCGGCTATTCTTTGTAAAAATTTAATTGTAGGGTTATAATTCCCACTTTCTAAACGGCTTATATGACTTTGTTGTATTCCTGTCTTTTCTGATAGTTGTTTTTGAGTTAAATCTTGTTCCGTACGTGCTTGTATAATAGCTCTAATAATCTCATACTCTGGTGATAGTTGTTCATACTCTATCTTAAATTCTTCCTCTTGTAGTTGTTCGCTTAAATAATCATTTAGTCTAGTCATTACACTGCCTCCTCTCAAATTCTTTTTTATACGTTTTTGCCCTTTCAATTTCTCTTTTAGGAGTCTTTTGTTGTTTTTTAATAAATCCATTAGTTAATATAATTTTATTACCGACTATGAAAAAATAAAATATTCTTGCTATATCACTACTAAACTTTATTCGTAGTTCAAATATCCCATCTTCTATATATTTAGAATGTGGCTCTCTTAAGTTATTTCCATATTCTTGTAAAATTTCTAAATCTCGTATCGCTTTTGCTCGTAGTTTAGGCGTAAGGCTATCTAAAAATTCCCTAATAGGTTCTACTCCTTTTTCTGTACTATAAAATTCTAACTCATACATCTTTAGTAACTCCTTAATAACTGATACTATTATATTATGCTATATATGGTATATTGTCAACTATCTTGGCACATATTTCAATATTTCGCCGCTAAAAACGTCCAACATATCAACTTCTATTCCAACGCAATCTACAAATATCACATGGTCTATTTCATCTACCATATTAGCATTTTCATATTCATATATAGGATAAACTTCAACTTTTTTAGTCGTTTGATACCCCCCATCTACCAAACTATTTGACACGACTTCTCTTCTTAAATAGTCAATTTCTATAAATTGGGGTATTCCTTTTATTGCGTACAACTGCTTTTTCTTTTGGCGTTCTGCTTGCTTATTGCCAAGTGACCAAACTTCAATAACAAGCTTTGGTGTCCCCACAACTTTTTCGTTGTGTATATCTTTATTTTTCACAACAGTTATATCAGGTACAAAAATGTTTTTTTCATCACACACCACGTCAACACAATCCGTAAATACTGTACATCCCTTACCTAAATTCAAGTTGATTATACTGTGTAGCGTCCCTACAATCGCCCCATGTGTGGTTGTTGGCGAGGCAAGCATAAGTTCTTTACCATCAATAAGTTCTGTTTTGTATGCCTCCATCTTATCACTCCTTTGGCTATATTATACGCAAAGAAAACCTTAGACAAACGCCTAAGGTAATTTTTACTTTCTTTTATGGCTACTGCCACCGCCACTACGCCCTGCTGTAACAGTAGGGTCTATTTCAACTCCTCTTTCGTTCACAATCGTCCCACCTCTGAATCTCCCACATCTGAAGTGGGATTCTAAAAGTTAATAAAAAAACTTTATTTAAGAAGTTTGATAGCTTATGCTACCCTTTTTCTTATTGGCGTATTCAGTTCGCCCCTACTGTATAAACTTGCAAAATCACAAGTTACAACATTACTTTTTATCATTATATTCATCGCTCCATTTAAGTCTGCGTTGATTAAATATCCGTTTTTAGTTTTATATACTCCTCGTTTGATACGTCGTCCACTAAATTCATATTGTGTAGTATCTTTTTCATCATATACAGGGATAAAATCGTTATCTAAGGCACTTGCTTTACTAGTATAGCTTTCTTCTTGTTTAACTGCGTTTATTCCTACCAAGTTGCTTTTATATTCAATATAGCTTAATATTTTTGCATAAGGTATATTTACAAATGCTTGATTGTTTTTGGGACCAAGATTTGCCTTATGCTTAAAGTTTTCGTTATATCCTATAACAATATTTCCTATATCGTTTTGTATACAATATTT
>LNZQ01000007.1 GCA_002007315.1 Epulopiscium sp. Nele67-Bin004 | reverse complement strand
CAATAGAACAGTAATGTTTTAAGCCCTGATTTGAATGAACTGACGGTTCTGGCAGATCTGAGGTATTCAGGAAACCTGATTGACAGGTGGGGAGCATAAAAACCAAAAGCTGCCTCACCTTGCTTTGTTTTGATCCTGGGAACACTGAGTTAACCTGTCCTAGATGAACTGAGAGGTCTGGATGCTTTGTAATGTACAAGTAAATCAGAGATGTATGTCAGTCCAAGACCATTTAGTGCTTTATAGAGTAGTAAAAGGATCTAAGCCTATTCTTTGTCTCACAGGCAGCCAGTGCAGTGATTTTAGCACAGGTGTAATGTGCTCCTCTTTTTTGGTGTTTGTGAGGACTCTTGCAGCAGTGTTCTGGACAAGCTGCAGCTGTCTGACTGATCTTTTATTCAGACCCGGGGAGACACCATTACAATAGTCCAGCCTGCTGGAAAAAAAAAAAACCCACATGAACAAGTTTTTCTGCATCTCCGTTGGACACGATTCCTTTAATTCTTGCTATGTTTTTAAGATGGTAGTAGGCTGATTTTATAATTGTCTCTATGTGGCTGTTGAAGTTTACCTCTATACTAGCATTTAGAGCAAGCAGGTTTGTTTGTGATGCAATGCTGTCAATGTTAGTAAGAACAGCAGATATTGTGCGACTTGACTCGGCGATAGCAACCATAGCTTCAATCATTTCTTTCATTGCAACTTGTCCGTCAACTGACATAGCTTGTGTGTTGTTACCGATAGTAGTATTTTCGTTAATTTTGATGTTCATACTATTAAATGCGATAGTCATATTGTCAATCGTATTAGTAAACTCAGTTAATATTTGACTTTGTTCAGTTGTTGACGCTACCAAAGCGTTTGCGGAAGATGCGATATCTTCGGCTTGCAAACTTACATCGCTTGCAGATTGATTAATTGTATTAAGCGTGTGTCTAAGTTTTGTAGAAATCTCTAACATAGAAGTTTTTATAACGGTAAAATCACCTTTATATTGTGCATTAATTTTATCTTCAATAATAAAGTTACCGTCCGACATTAGCGTTAAAATAGTGTTGATTTCAACAATAACACTTTGTAAATATTTACTCATATCATTAAAACTTTGTGTCATTTGTCCAACGTCATCAAGATGAACTATTTCGGCTTGTGTAGACAAATTACCAGAAGTTATATTTGTTGCGACTTGATGTAAGCTTTTTAGCGGTGCAAGCATCTTTTTTATAATAATAGCAATTATTGTATTTGAAATTATAAGTGAACCTAACGCTGATATTATATCAAAAGTGATAGCACCTAAAATATCTTTATATATATCAACTGTTTTGACTCCTAAATGAGTCCACCATACTTGCCCAAGAGTTTCAATAGGGTAAAAATATCTTTCATACATAAGAGTTTTACCTGTATCTAAATCTTGCGTTTTAGTACGCAAATTAAATCCCTCACTAGATTGTGATAATTGTCTAATTTCGCTACTTTGTCCTCCTATCAATTCGTCTATAGACAAACCAACTTTGTACGTTGAAACTGAATCATAAATCATATTAAAATTGTTATCCAATATAGAAGAAACTATCGTTGGAAAATCATAATCAACAACAATAATGTCATCAAAGGCAGCTAATGACATATCCACTGCGATTACGCCGATAAACAAGTCGTCTATAATCATCGGAATGCTTACGCTTACAACTAAATCTCCATAATCATCAAACCAAGGGTCTGTTATAGATAGCTCACCTGTTGTTTTTGCAAGTGAATAATAATCTTCGTACAAATATTCGTCATAATGTTGATGCACATCTAAATATCCAGACTCGAAATTACTTTTCGTGGCAAAAAATGCATAAATGTCACGACTTTGAGTGAATTTAAAAGGTTCAAAATATACCCCTATAGCCGTAATCATGTCCTCATCTTGCATATAAGTCCACATATTATTAATTAAAACACGCTCAATATTGCTAAGCTCAGTAGGAAAATAAATAGTTGAATAAACTTCACTTAATACAGCATTAGAAGACTCGCTGATTTTTAACTCTGATAGAGAGCTAGTTATATATGTAGCAAGGTTTTGACCGATATGTTCTGCGGTATCGAATTTGGCTTCAATAAGTTTTGAATTTAGTTGGATAGAAGTTTCAAATTTATCATCTAATAGATTTGACATATTTATGACGTTTCGTACAGATGAAAATGTAAGTGATGATAGTATAATCAACATTGTTATACAGATAATAGCGATACTTAATTTTTGTTCAAGCCGTTTGGTATAAAAGTTATTTAAATTCATAAAAATCCTCCTTAATATGTTTTGTTTTCTCATAGTATAAAGCAAATTTTAAAATTTGGCAATATAATTGTTTAACCGACTTTTGTCGATGTATATTTAGATTATTTAAGAAAGGAGAATATTTATGAAAAAAGCAGTTATGCCACCACAAGATTTAATGTTTGAAACGATCGAATTTGAAGTAGAGATGGACATGTATGAAGTAGACACATTTGAAGTTGAATGTTACCATTCGTATGAGCCAGAAGATTATAACACACTAGCATAAAAAAATGTTTAAAATTACCCCGATATGGCAAAACTATAAATATAAAATTTTATAGTAGGGGGATTTTGTATGAAATATGTTGTAGTATTGCCGAATGAAACATTGATGTGTTTTGATAATGCAAGCCAAGTTGCAAATGTCTGTATGGAAATAGAAAATAACTACGTAGAAGATTATGCCAAAGATCAACAACTTGAATTTCAAGACATGACGCCGACTGAAATAGGCTTTGCATATAATGTCGTGGGTACTGAACAATTAGGTTGTGTAGTGTATGAAACGAGGGAAATACTTCAAGCTATGCGGGAAGAAGGCGTTGACAGTGAAACGATAATAGGTGCGAAAGATTTGTTTAATATGGATACAAATAAGCCTATTGCGTATCCAAGTTTTTTGGACGACGTTTTCACTCAAGTTACGCCTGTTCCTATAAGTTCGATTTCTGGAAATGTATATACTATGCAAAATGTCGGGAAAGACGACTACGACTATTAACATAAGTGGGCACATAGCCCACTATTTTATTAAAATCATTTCGATAGTTACTTTAGTGTTTATACTATAAAGCAATTTTAGTGGCTTTTGATTAAGCCTAAATTTAATATGCTCATATTCGTTATCATTTTCCACTATTGTGCCACAGCTGATGACTTCGCCATCATCAATCAAATTTATTTCGGCTAATATTTTTTCGATTTCAAGCAAATCTTCTATACATAAGCCTAAGCTATAAGAAATAAAATCGTCGCTAAATTCCAGATTTCCAAAGCTATTTGCCCAACTATCAGTTAAAGTTGAGTGGCGAGAATTTGAAATTTCGGAAATTTTATCACCAGTTTCATTCAATTGGCTGCTGGGGCAACTTTTTTCAAGTGCTTCTTTTTCGTCAATAAGCGTTTGTAGTTGGTCAGATTTTTCAGATATAATATCCATCGCTTCTATTATAATGTTTTCGTTTTCTGTAAGTTTATCTGAAATTTCATTTATACGTTCACATTGCTCGTCATACGCAGTTTGCAATTTATCACGTTCCAAAGAAACTTGCTCCTCATCTCCTGACAACCTCGAAAGCTGGCGTTCAAGTTGCGTTTGAGAAGTAGTTTCACGGTTATATTTTCGCTCCAAACTTTTAATTTCACGTTCGGCTGCAATGCTAGTTGACTTAGCTTCGTCGATTTCGGCTTCACAGTTTGCGATTTCTTCAAGTTTTTCCTCCATAGCAACAGTGTAGTGTTCGTTGTCGCCCTCAAGCACTTGCTTATTTTCGACAAGTTCAAAGAATTCCGTCAAAAGTTTATCTCTATCTTCGGCGGTATCGGGGTTATAGCTTGGCAATTGTTCGTATGGCATAGTAAAAATTCCACCATTGGCTTGAACAACTTCGCAAATAATCATACCCATAATCTCGTTGCGAATATTTATGTTGCGTTGTCTCAATTGCCAAATCGTGTTGCCGCCAGCTAACACGACGTAAGCAGGCAAGCCAGTTGCAGATAGGGGGCTTAAAAGTAAGGCAGGAAAGCCAGCGGTAATAGTAAATTTTTTTGTTTCGCCGTTCGTTAGCTTATTTATATCTATAGTTTTTTCTAAAAAGTTGGCAAATATGCGTTCGGCTTTTTGCCCAGTTGTAGTGAAATCATCAATTTTGAGAAAATAGGCAACTTCAGCGATAACTTTTATAGACAATTCCTCGTCGGTATCGGTTGGTAAATCGAAACTATCTAACGTTTCCCTAAGTCTGATATTTAGCTCCGTTCTATCTAATGAACGCAACTCGTTTTGGCTATTTGTTATGAAATCTTCAATAGTTTGTGGTTCTTGAATAGTTACAATTGAGGGGTTGCCAAACACGTTTCCGACATGATTTATAAATTTGCCAGTTTTTTTGCGTATTTTTGTCGAATATGCTTTGCCGATAGTTTTCATTTTAACTTGTTCGAGCATAGAAATGTAGTTTATTATTAGTTCGGTGTCAAATGTATCCAAAATATTAAAAATGTTATTCATCTGTAATTATCTCCTTGTTCAAATAACATTATTATAACATACATGAAATTGTTTAACGACGATTTAACAAAATTTATGTTGACATAATAGCCCTCATCTATTACACTCTTAATATCATGCAATAATTAGGAGATGAATAGATGATACAAATGATGGCAAGTAAGCCACGAAAAAAAGACTTCAAACGTTTTATAAAACTTACTATAATGGAAGAAGAAATTGCCAATATAGTGAAAAATTCCGAGTCAACTAAAAAGCTAAAGTTTAAAAATGCACACCTTACATGCGAATATATGAAAGCGGAAAATCCTAAAGATAGCACAATTAATATTGTGAGCGAAATATATTTTGAAGATGAAAATAGACAAGTTGTTCAAGAAAATTTTGTTACAGATATAAAATCAGCAAAATACACTTGCAAGTCGCTTGAAGAAATTAGACAAAAGCACAAAATAGAATTTGACGTTACAAGAGAGCATTTAACACCATAACAACTGCTTAGGTAGTTGTTTTTTTATGCGTAAATTGGTCATAATATATGTGAGGTGAGATATGAGAATTTTAGTTGTGGAAGATGAACCAGATTTAAACGATATAATTACAAAAACTTTTTGTGCCGACGGCTATAGCGTGGACTCGGCGTTTGACGGGGAGCAGGCGCTCGATTATATACAAAGCTCTGCTTATGATGCAATAATTTTGGACGTTATGTTGCCAAAAGTTGACGGGTTTACTGTGTTGCAAAAAGTTAGGGCTATGCATATAGACACGCCAGTTATTTTTTTGACGGCAAAAGACCATATAGAAGATAGGGTTAGGGGGTTGGACATAGGTGCTGATGATTATTTGGTAAAACCGTTTTCGTTTGATGAACTTAGGGCGAGAATTAGAGTTATGGTTAGAAAAACTAGTGGACAATTTACAAATATAATAAAAGTTGGTGATGTGCAATTGGACACGTCAACAAAAGTTGTTAAAGTAAACGATAAGCCGATAGACTTGTCTGCAAAAGAATATGCGATATTAAGCTATTTGATGCACAACGCTGGCGTCATTTTAAGTCGTGACCAAATTGAACTTAATGTATGGGGATATGATTATGACGGTGTATCAAATATGATAGACGTATACATTAGATATTTGCGTAAAAAACTTGGTGTTCCAATAATACACACTGTTCGTGGCAGAGGATATGTTGTGAATTTATGAAGCGGCAATCAATTACTTTTCGGCTAACTATGTTAAATACAATATTTATGAGCATAATGGTAATAATAGTTGTTGCGATTATTCTTAGCATTAGCGAAACGGTTATTATACAAAATAGTGAGGCAAAATTGCGAGAAATCGTGTATGATAACGTTGAGCAAATTGAATTTAAAGACGGCGTATGGAAATTAACTAATATTGAATTTGAAGAAGATGGCGTTAGAAGTGCTATTTTTGATGAGAAAATGAATATGCTTGAAGGGCTTCCAACTATGAATTTTTTGCTTGAATATCCGTTTGAAAATGGCGTTATGCAAGAAATTTACATTGGATCGGATATTTATATATTGTATGATATAAAAATACCTAATAGCGATATGTGGGTTAGGGGTATGCTCGTTTTGTATCAAGTTACACGGGAACTTAGAATGCTGATTGCTTATACGTTGTTATTTTTGCCTATATTTGTAATAATTAGCACGATTGGTTGTTATATTATTGCAAAAAAAGAGCTTCAGCCGATTAATCATATTGTAGACACAGCAAAAACAATAAACAAAGGTACAGATTTGACGGCGAGAATAAATTTGGAACAAGGCGGTCTGGAGCTTTATGAGCTTGCAACGACTTTTGATGAAATGTTTAATAGGTTGGAGCAATCTTTTGAGCTTGAAAAGCAGTTTACGTCTGATGTGTCACATGAGTTGCGTACGCCGATTACTGTTATTTTTGCTCAATGTGAATTTGCTCACAACAAAACAGAAGAACAGAAACAAGAAGCTTTTGTTGTCATTATGCGTCAAGCGAATAAAATGCGAAAACTTATAGCGGACTTGTTGACGCTTAGCCGAATGGATAGAGGTATCGACAAAGCGAATTTGCACCCGACTAATTTGAGTGAACTTGTTTGTGAATTGTGTGAAGAACAGGAAATGATAGTTCCAGAAAATATTAGGCTAAGTTGGGATATCGAAAAAAATATAACGATTAATATAGACGAGCTAATGATAAATAGGCTGATTATAAATTTGATTAACAATGCCGTCAAATACAATAAAGATGATGGTTACGTTAAAGTGATTTTGGATAGGCAAAATGATAATGTTGTTTTGTCTGTTTTGGATAGCGGTATCGGCATTAATAAGGAAGAAATCCCTAATATATGGCGACGTTTTTATCAAATTGACGCTGCTAGAAACAACAAAAACAATATGGGTCTGGGACTTTCGATGGTGGCAGAAATTGCGAAGTTGCATAATGCACAAGTTGAAGTAACTAGTGAAATAGATGTTGGGAGCTGTTTCAAAATTATTTTTTAAATTAATACGCCTTTTAATGTTCGTTTAATGTTTATTGGGTATACTATCATTAATAAAATAACCAATAGGGGGCACGATGATGAAAAAAGGAATGGTATTAACGATATTAGGATTAACATTAGTAGGGGTTACGACGCAAACAAGCGCTTTACCTAAAGAGCAATCGGTTGAAAAATCTATTGAAACGGCAACTACTAAATCTGTTGAAACTGCACCTACGCAAAAGTCTGAAAAAGGCGAGAAAACATCAAATGAAAATTATATAACAAAAGATGAGGCTAAAACTATCGCTTTCGCTTATGCAGGCACGACAGATGCAAATATTAGAGAGCTGGAAATAGAGCTTGACCATGATAAAGGTAGAGTGATTTATGAAGTGGAATGGAAAGTTGGAAACAAAGAATACAAATGTGATATCGATGCAATAACAGGCGAAGTACTAGATTTTGAAGTTGATAACGATTAATTTTTAGCAACTACTACGGTAGTTGTTTTTTTTTGCGTTCAAATGGTAACAATACACATGAGGTGATAAAATGAGACTAGGTAAAGAATTTTTTGCCAGACACTGTATAACCGTTGCACAACAACTAATTGGGAAGAAAATTGTTCATAAATTAGTAACAGGTGAAATAATTTCGTTACGAATTTCCGAAACTGAAGCATATTGTGGGGGATGCGATACTGCGGCACACGCATATCCCCACAAGCGAACTAAGCGCACAGAGCCTCTATTTTGGGAAGCGGGTACGATATATATTTACTTGTGTTATGGGATACATTGGCTGCTTAACGTTTCTACTGATGAAGTTGATAATCCTAGGGGTGTGTTAATTAGAGCGTGTGTCGGATACGAAGGACCTGCAAAACTTACAAAACAACTGCAAATTACAAATAACGATTTGAATTTTGAAAATGTGGCAACGTCGGAATTTTTGTGGTTTGAAGATGATGGAACAACGTGTCAAGTTATAACAGATAAGCGTGTCGGTATTGGATACGCAAAAATTGAGGATCAAGAAAGGCAATGGCGTTTTAAACTTGTGAAGAAATTATAAAGAAATAAAATGGAAATATTTGAAACTAAGTTGGTATAAATTGTTAATAATATATTAATAAGTATACATGCTTAAACATGTGAAGAAGTTATAAATATTTATAAAGAAAATATCCACAAAAATATTATATAATATTGTATATAATAACGGATATAAGTTAATAATCCAATAACGAGATTTTGTTTGAGGAGGGCTTTAAATATGTTACAAAAATTAGCTGAACAAGGTAGCATAAAATCACAGGCACATATTGGATTATGTTATTTTTATGGTAGGGGGGTTGCGAGAGATTACAATGTTGCGATATATTGGTTTGAAAAAGCTGCCAATGGCGATGATGCGAATGCTCAACATGCCCTTGCCGAATGTTATTATTATGGCGTTGGACTAGAAAAAGATTATGAGCAGGCTTTTATGTGGTATTATAGAGCGGCTAAAAACGGAAATATAAAATCAATTTGCAAAGTGGCTAATTGCTATCAAAATGGCATTGGTATAAATAAAGATGAAAGTCTTGCTGTTTACTTTTTTAGAAAGGCTGCATATGCGGGACATAGTATAGCTGCGTACAACTTAGGGCTTTGTTATTATCAAGGGGTCGGCATACAACTTGATGAAGCTGAGGCGGTTCGGTGGTTTATTAAAGCTGCAATTGAAGGGGTTATGGCGGCACAATATATTTTGGGGAATTGCTATGAATGCGGAACGGGAGTAAATATAAATCCCAAAGAAGCTTTTCATTGGTATATGTTGTCGGCGGAACAAGGATATACAAAAGCTCAATATAGCGTAGGCGTTTGCTATTTTTGCGGAATCGGAGTTGAGCCAGATACACAAATTGCTAAAAAATGGCTTGTGATAGCAGCTGATAAAAGATTTTTTGCAGCCAAAAATTTTTTAAACAACAACTATTAATATGTATATCTGCGATAATATAACTATGTATATATTATAATACAACTATTAACATATAACAATTTAACTATTACTATAGGATTAAATACTAAAACGATATAATAAAATCGATTTAGTATTTAATTTTTTTGTATTTTTTTGAAATTAGTATTGAAATCTATATATAATTATGATATATTATATATAGATTTAGAAATAATACAAATAACTAAGGAGAAATACTATGTTAAGAGAGTTTGATATTGAACGTCTTGTTGAAGAAGTTAACGGAAAAGGTATTGCAACCAAAATTGTTGATTTGCTTGACAAAATGTTTACTGATGCAAAAGAAACATCGTATAGACGCTGGATTTGGGAACTTATCCAAAATGCAGTTGACGTTAGATGTGCCAATGTGCCAGTTAGAATATGCATTGAATTAGATGAAAACGAGGGTGTTGTATACTTTAGACATAACGGGAAACCATTTACCGACAAAGCTATGTTTTCGCTTATTCATCAGGTGTCATCAAAAGACAGAACTAAAGATAGCGGGACGACAGGGAAATTTGGAACGGGGTTTATTACAACGCATTTGTTATCAAGAATAGTACAAATTAACTCGCTCGTTGAAACTTCTGAGGGAGAATTTGTTCCTATAAATGTAATTTTGGATAGGACATCAACAGAGCTTGACACAACGCTTGAAAACACTAAAACAAGTCGAATGAAATTTATACATGAATACGAAAATAATCAAGGTATTCACTATAACGAAGGGGATATGGTTACAACGTTTAGTTATAAGCTTGATAACGAAAAATCACTTGAAACAGCTAAAATTGGTATTGAAGATTTTAAACGCAATGTGTCGTACGTTATGTGTTATGTTCCGCAAATTGAATGTATAGAACTTGTTGGGTATGGAACGTTTTACCGAGCACAGCAACAGCATCTAAAAGGCAATCTGTCAGAATATACAATACCTGTGCAACTACAAGATGATGAGCAAACAGAAATAACTCATTTGGTGGTGAATGATGAGCAAGACAATTTACAAATAGCAATACAGCTTGAGCAAAACAAAGTTGTCTCGCTAATTGATATGGATAAAGCTTTTTGTACGTTTCCACTGCTAGGGACGGATACGTTGCAAATACCATATGTGATAAATTGCAAACACTTTGAAGTTAATGAACCTAGAGATGGAATTTTGTTATCAAGTCCACAAGAAGTAAAAGTTGTAGAAAATTTGAGGTTGCTAGACAAAACTGTATCAATGTATCAAGAAATTATTGAATATTTAAACGTAACAACATTGTTTGATATTGAGAAAAAATATGGTCATTCTACTTTGCATGGGACGAGTGAACTTCAAATTTTTCCAAATAGAAATGGACAAGTTTGCGAATTGCGAGATTTAATTGTTGTAGAAAATATTTCAGAATTAGCATACCAACTGATACTTTGGACAAACAGTGATGTTGGAAAATATATTATACATGATGATTATAAATGGGTAACAGCTTTGTATGATATTGAACAACAATCTGTGGAAAAATGTTTGGAAAATTTATCTTATTTAAAAGATACTAGAGATGGAATGTTGTTGCTTAACGCTACGTTGCGAAATGATACAATTAAAAATTTGGTGTTAGAGTCGTTACAATTGGAGTGTGTGAATCGATATTCAACGTTATTAATAAACAATATGACAGATAAAATGTATTCTTTTAGTAGTTTTGCTATAGCGTCAAAGTTTATTTTAGACGAGCTTGAACAAAATTTTGATAGCTATGGGGCTGAAATAGAGTTGTTGATACCGTATATTAGAAGTAGTTTTTTAAACGTGGTGCGTGAAAACTTACGACGCAGTGCAGACCATGTAATAAATTCAGAAATGAAACCTGAAGATTTGCAAACTTTATATAACGTTTTGTACGAAAAAGGGTTTCATTTGGACAGACAATATCAAGGTAGTTATTATCAATATACTGTTTATAATATATTTACAAATCAATTTGTGTTGGCGTCTAGTGATAAAATACGACTTTTGGATAGTACTGTTCCGCCATTTATTAGAGAGGCGTTGGGAGTGTTGGGACAATCATTGCAAAATGAGGTGGTTTGTACTAGCTTAAATCCGAATCTTGCTTTTCTAAGCACGATGAGTTATCAAGATACGATTTCTAAAATTGCAGATAAATGTAGATGCCTTGTAGAGATTGATTCTGAAAATAGGGACGAAGATGAAGCTACAACAGCAACGGCGATTTTTGCATGGATTATGAAACATAATGATAGCATTGCCGACCAGCCAAGCTTGAAAGAGTTTATTGACCAACAGTATAAGTTTTGTACTCAAACACAGCTTGCTACTTGGATGTCAAAAGCCATGAAAATGGAAGATATACTTGCGGAACACGGTATATCGATAAATGATTTAGATGACTTTTTACTTTATGGTGAAAATGAGCAAATAGGGCGAGTTGCGGAAGTATTTTACAGAAAACAGCGTAGAAAGCCCATTTCTTCAGATGTGGGATGAATACGCCACTCCTATACATATAAAATTTTAAAAAAATAGTGTATAAAATGACAAAAAGGGCTTGCTATTTTTTTTTGATATATAATACGATTATCATTTAAAAACCGACATAAGCGGCAACTTATATAGTTTTTATCTGATATATACTTTCGCCGAAGTATATTTCCATGTGTGCCTCTGTATGTTTATGAGCAAAAATAATAGAGGCACTTTTTAGCTTTTATATTGAAAAATTAGGCAAAATATGGTATTATATTAATATAGATAACGAGGAAATAAAAGCAGATGCTTCTCAAAAATGGAGACACTTTAGACACTTATGACACGTCTACTATAAAGGGTTAAGAAAAATTTCTAAATATTTTTTTCTAATATAACAATAGTAATGTGTCATAAGTGTCTTCACTATAAGCTAAAACAAAATCCTATCTTTACCCCTATACATATTAGAAAATAATGGTAAAATTATAACTCTAATATGTGTAGGGGCATTTTTATGTTCCAAAATAGATAGGAGGTGAAGCCAGATGATGCTAACAACAAAATGCGTTATACAACAAC
>LNZQ01000006.1 GCA_002007315.1 Epulopiscium sp. Nele67-Bin004 | reverse complement strand
GAAAATTCGTAGCATATATAAGAAATTAGCTGATATAAGAAACAATTATATTCATCAAACAACTACACGTATTGTGAGAACCAAACCATCAAAAATTGTAGTTGAACATTTAAACATAAAAGGTATGATAAAAAATCGTCATTTATCTAAAGCTATTATAGAACAGAAATTATATGAAGTTGTTAGACAACTAAAATATAAGTGCGAAATGTATTTTATAAATTTTGTTGTAGCAGATAGATGGTTTCCATCATCAAAATTATGTAGTAAATGTGGTAATAAAAAAGTAGATTTAAAGCTAAAAGATAGAATTTATAAATGTGAATGTTGTGGATTAGTTATAGACCGTGACTTAAATGCAAGTATAAATTTATCTAACTATTAGTACCTATCGATACTGGGGAAGTTAAGCCTGTGGAGAGTTATATCAAATGTTATTAGGGGGAACGTGCCGAGGACAGACGCAATGAAGCAGGAAGATGCAAGACGAAAAATCTAATAGGTATAAGTCGCATCACAGTAGAAATATATAGATTATGTTAGATTTATATATATTTTTCGTATCGGAATATAAAGAAAGTGTTGAAAGAAGTTGAAGATTATTTTGACCATAAGTTGATACTTGAGGATAACGAGGACGGGCGACGTGTTGGGGAGAAACTTACAGCGTTTGATATATTGTATTTTCCAAGACGTACGACGGCTGAAGAAATGTCTAGGTTTATTTTTGAGATGATTAAGGCTAAGGGGCTTAGTGTTTATCAAGTGGAGTTGTTTGAAACGCCGACGAATAGTTGTATTTATAGGGAAGATTAGGAAGTTGTCAAAATTAAAGATATATGCAGTATATCTACGGGAAAGAGTGGACAACAGACGCCTATACCCCAACACATCAACTAGAAAAAGTTATGTACCCTAACCATTAGAAACAGCATTAGCAAAGAAGAAATTCGTACTAATTTTATATATGATAACGCAGGAAATCTCATAAAAGACAACAAAGCTATATAAGAACATCCGAGTTAATAGCAAGTAGTAACGAGTATGACAAAACGTTCTACCACTATGCAAGCGATGAAATGGGGTCCATAACCCGCATATCACAAGGGACAGACATACTTAACCAGTATGAATATGACGCCTGGGGAGAAGTTGTAAGCCAAACTGAAACTGTACCAAATAGGTTTAAGTTTAATGGGCAACAACTAGACCCTATAACACAGCAATACTACCTACGAGCAAGGTATTACAACCCAGTAATAGCTAGGTTTACACAAGAGGATACCTATAGAGGTGACGGGCTCAATTTATATGCCTACTGTGCAAATAACCCTGTAATGTATGTAGACCCAACAGGATATTTATGCAAAGTAGGGGCACAGACAATTCGTGATAAGATAGCTAATAATACTGCTACAACTATAGAAAAGCAACAATTGGCAACTTATGATAACCTACAAAATGTAATTACAAATAAGATGACAAGTGAAGGAATAACTAGAACAGAAGCAATCAATCTACTACAGAATGCTGCAGATAATAAAAGTTATAACTATAATACTCCAAGAAATCCAGCTAAAAAGGCAGCAGCCAAAGGATACCCTGGAGTTGGTTCAACAAGTAATAATGGTTTAGATTATAGTAATTCATCTTACTTATATCAAGATGGTCTAAATGTATGCAATATAACATTAACGGGTAATAGAGAGAATGATTTTAGTATCGCTAATCAAAAGGGAGGATATAGTGAAACACCTATAGGATACACATGGCACCATGTAGATAATTTTAACGTTGCAACAGGTGAAGCTACTTTGATATTAGTTGAAACAGCTGCACACAGGAGTATCCCACACGCAGGTTCATGTGCACAATATAAGGCAATATTAGGAACTGCATATAAATAATAAGAATTAAAGGAGAAAAAAATGAATACAAAAGTAATTAATTATTTAGACAGTTTATTTGAAAGAGTAAAAGATAAAGATGTTAAGGTAACACTTGAGGATATAATAAAAATTGAAGAAAAATATAAGGAAAGAGGGGTTGTTTTTCCAGAAGAGCTAAGAGAATTTTATATAAGATACAATGAGGTTATAAAACATAATGTGTATCTTGATGCCAATGTTTATCACTCCGAAGATGAGCAAAATGAGGAAGTGTGCGTATACATTCATGTATTTCCATTTGTATCCAACTTTCCGCTGACGATAGATGTAAATAGTGTCCTCGTTGATACGTATGACGACGACTTTTATTTTATAAGGCTAGGTGATTACATTTATATAGATGGATTAATTCCTATTGCAGTAGGAGGCTGCGGTGAGAGTATTTTTTATAAAATTGATGATGGTACGATAATCTCATATACCCCTGACCTAGAAGATAAATATGACTATAGAGTGATTTGCAAAAGTTTAGATGAACTATTCGATTATCTAATATTAGAGTTTAAAAGGGGTGTAAATTAAAGTTATATATTTGGTATAACCATTATTTTGGAGTATAATATATATAAGAATTTTTAGCTAAGAATGTCTATGCCACAAGGCAAGTGCATAGACATTCAAGTAGTTAAATGATATATTGAGTGGTATAGTAATATAAAGAAGGTTATAATTACAACGGAGAAGGAATAACCTGTTTATGGCGTAATAGAAGAAATACACCTAGAGCCAAACGGAGAAATAAATAATAGAACAATTTTATCATATGTTCAACTAGGCAAGCTAATTAGTATAGTAGATAATAATAACAACAAAACAACCATTACTTATGACAGCTTAGCAAGAGTAATAAAAACTCAAATGTGGTAAAAGAGATAAAACCAAACCAATATAATCAACACACAGATAATGGTGAGGGATATTGTTACACATATGACATTAAAGGTAGAATAGTAACAGTTATTGCTCCAGATGGAACAGTTGTACAAACAAATACTTATGATGAATTTGGAAGATTAATAAATCAAGTAGATGCAAACAACAGTGGAATAAACGTTGAGTATGACCTACAAGGAAACAAAACAAAAATACAAACGATGGGTGGAGCCAAACAAACATTTAGTTATGACGCAAGAGGCAATATTGTAGGCACAACTGATGGCGAAAATAACCAAACGACCTATACACTTGATGAATGGGGAAGAATAACTCAAGTAAACCAAGCCGATATAAGTTATGCACGTATGCTAGTTGACTATGCTGTAGTTGATATGTATGCTAATGGAGTAGTGACACCATCCAAAATACCCTGGAACTAATCCAAAATACTAGGGCATTAACATTAAAAAGGAGAAGAGTGAATGGAAAGAGAAATTTCAAATTATTTTAAAGAGAGACCCGAACTTTTAAAATTGGGTGAGTTTATTGTCGAACGCACCTATGATAACATAGTGACAGCATATTCTGAGGTATATAATGAAGGGTATTTTCATAAAGAGGACAATGAAAGCGATGTAGTTCTTGAGAGGACTAAGTCTATTGTGGCTCATACTATATTATCATTATTAAACCACCTGTTTATACTACATGGAGACTACAAGTTAATATTAGAAAAATATGATGAGGACGATAAGCTTTTAAAATCAGTTGATATAACAGAATTATCTGATGGGTTTACAGGGGATATGTTAGGTAAGGGAAGATGGCTTGATTTATTTAGCAAATACGGGAATTTAGAAGACTAGCCATAGAACGATGAAATAGTAGTAAATAAATACCAATATAACGCTAAAGGTCTAAGATATGAAATGGAAGAAAATCACAAGCTAATCCAGTTTATCAGAAAGAATAACTTCTTTCTTGATTAAGGCATCTAACATTCAGTAGTGTGCTTATAACCCACACTGAATGAAGATTTCTTCTATCTTTAATCAAGATAGGGAAGTTATAGCCGAAAAAGAAGATGAATGGACAAGCTATATAAGAGGTTCAGAATTAATAGCAAGTCATAGTGATTATGCCAAAACGTACTATCACTACCACAGCGACGAAATGGGCTCCATAAGTCATATAACACAAGGAACAAATGTACTTAATAGCTACAAATATGACCATGGGGAGTGCCATTAGAACAAACTGAAACTGTACCAAATAGATTTAAGTTTAATGGGCAACAATACGACCCTATATCACAACAGTATTACCTAAGAGCAAGGTATTATAACCCAGTAATAGCAAGGTTTACACAAGAAGATACTTATAGAGGCGACGGGCTTAATTTATACGCATACTGCAAAAACAACCCTGTAAGTTATGTGGACCCTAGTGGTTTTAATAAGTGTCCCTCAGCAAGTGAAACTGTTAAGAATACACAGACTAATGTTGTACAAACTACACAAAATAATACTGTTGAAAATTATAATACTTCAAATAGTATTGATAAAGGAGCCCCAGAACCACAAGTACAAAATTTTATGGAAAGGTTTAGTGAGAGATATCCAGATAGAGACTTTGAGTCAGGACATATTCGCATACACTCAGATGGTAGAGAGAATATTGAAATAGATTTTGAAACTGATAATGTTATAATAGAATTTAAAGAAGGTAACGGAAAGGGTCTTACACGACAGGTTCAAGATAGATTGGATCCTATGATTAATTCTGAAGGGAAAGTAGTTATTGGTGTTTCGGGATCAAGCATGAGTCCACATGTAAAAAAGGGAGTTGAAGAAATTGGAGGACTAATGACTAATAATATAGAGTTATTATTAGATTTAATTAAACCAGATAAATAGGAGGATCCAACTAAATGGATGATATTTTTTATTGTACAGGCAACAAGATCACGTTAAATGACATTAAAGAGCTAGCAGAACAAGTGAATGTTAAAAGAACCTTTATTACACAGTCACTAGATGCACTAGAAATAGAGTATTTGAATGGTATTTATACTCAATGGATTCAAATGGATATGGATGATATTGAGTCAGTAGATAGAAAAGATTTAATGGATAATAACATAAGCATAATTTTCTGTATTTCTCACCATCCTAAACAGGTCAAGTTTATACTACCACATTTGAATAAAGTATTACAAACATATGGCGGTTGGATTGGTAGTGATAGTGGTGGTTTTCACCCCCGTATTAATGCTCATAATATACACAAGTTACTAGACTAACGGGCAAAGTATCTTAGTAGATAACACCTATGAGTATGACAACAACGGAAACCGTACTAAAAAAGATACACTAGATGGTACAACTCTATATACTTACAACCAAGTAGGACAACTATCGCAAGTACAATACCCAACGTATAATGAAGAATTGTACTACGATAAAAGGGTAAATAGCTATAAATATGACGCATGGGGAACGCCAGTAGAACAAACAGAATCTATACAAAACAGATTTAAGTTCAACGGACAACAATATGACCCTATATCACAACAGTATTACCTAAGAGCAAGGTACTACAACCCAGTAATAGCAAGGTTTACACAAGAGGACTCCTATAGGGGTGATGGCTTAAATTTATACGCATACTGCAAAAATAACCCTGTAATGTACACTAAAAGCAATACAACCGCAGGTAATTTTATTTCCAAAACTAGTCACTTTGAAATAGCAAGAGAGTTTGCAGGAAAAAATGGATATATATATATTCTAAAAACTAATAATTATATTGATATTAATATGACATATGGTTCCAATGCATTATTTCCAGAGCAATTTGAATTTGCAATTCCAGGAGGAATAAAACAACATGAAATTATATGAGCTTATGTCAACTACTCATCACTGAAGTGACGAGCTTGTAACTAATCTACACGTAGTCAGAGCGATATTTTAATATCTCCTACCTCAAACGATTGTTACTATAAGCCAGATTGACTGTGGCTCAATCAATAGAGTTTACTCTACTAATTCTTCAAGAGTGCCTTTTACGCAACGGTTTTCTCTTAGTGGAAATTATATCACAAAGAAAAGGAGGATGCAAGGAGTATGGAAAGCAATTCCTCACATCACTAAAGTGACGTGTCTCCTGGCCTATTTTATGAAGTTTAAAAAAATTAAGAATTTCATGATAATTGGTCATATGCTAGGAATTATGGCTACAAATATTTATGCTAACTCTAATACAGATATAGTATACAACTATACAGCTGAAGATATTCAGCAAATTTATACAATCGATAGCATAGAGGAAATCAGATATATTCCTGATGATTTATTAGAGAAGTATTATGACACAATACTACTAGCTGATAGTTACTTATTGGCATTATATGGGCAAGATACAATGCTATCAACGGATGAGTTTTTTCAACTAGATATTTACTATCAAAATATCAAAATGGGGTTATGCTTGGATTTAACCGACTTTGATATAATAGAACAACTACATAAATTTGTTGATGAAATAATTTTACTATATTTGAATACTGATGATACAAATGCAGGTAGAAATCAAATTATGCCGACTATTGAATCTGATGTATCATATCAAATAGTAGCACCTATTATGAATGCTAGTTCTTATAATGTTAATAAAGCCGTAGAATATGCAAGAAAATGGATGCAAGAAGGAAAAACATTATTTAATCCAGATTATACTAGATATACATTTGATTGTACAAATTTTATAGATTTTTAGCAAGAAAACCACTATCTCTTTAGGGGAGTGGATGAATTGCCCATTAACTAAACAATATAAGAGGGGTTAGGCAAATAAAATTACACAATAACAGGGTTAAATTTAAAAATTTCTCTAACCTGCCTATTGTGTGGTTTTATTTTGTTGCTTAATATATAATCGATTTATAGCAACTAAGGATTAAAACATTATAGTTTAGGAAAAGAGGAAAGGATATTTGAAACACTATTTTAAATCTAATAAATTTTTATTATTTTTATATATTATATTTGCTCCGATAGGTATAATTTGCAGTTTGACGTTTGTATTTATATTTCAGTCAATTATTGATATTGCTACTAGCGGTACAATAGATGATTTGAAAAATATTATAAGTACAGCGATATTAGTTATGTTATTAGACATGATGGTTGCGTTATTTATACGATATTTAAAAAGAATTATTGTGCGAGATGCAATAATTAAATTGAAGGAAGATTCAATGGATAGCATACTAAAACTATCACTAAGCGATTTTTCAGCAGTGAATACATCTAATCAGATTTCTTTACTAAATAACGATATTAGAATGATTGAACAAGGATATTTTATGAATATATTATCCTTATACCAACAGACTATTAATTTAGTTATTTATACGATAGCGGCTTTAATGATACAGCCTCTTGTAGCTGTACTTATTTTAACAGGAGCACTAACTGCATTGCATATTCCAACTTTATTTAGCAAAAGGCTAGGCGCGTTACAAGTTAACTATTCAATAGAATTAGGCAATTATACAAGTAAAGTAAAAGATTTTTTAACTGGATTTCAAATTATTAAAACATATAATATTGAGCAACCTATTTTACAAGCTCATAAAGAAGCAAATAGTAATTTAGAAATTTGTAAAACAGTAGCTGAAACATATAACTATAATGTTTCTTGGTTATCGGGTAGTATTACACAGCTTATGTATATGTTAATTATGTTGATTGGCACATATTTTGTATTGAAGGGCGAATTAACAGTTGGATTAATTATTGCATTGTTAGAACTTATTGGTGGAATTGTAGCACCCGTTGAATTGATTTCAGCTGAACTTACACAGCTTAAATCAACAGCACCAATTACCAAAAAATTTATAGAGCTTATAAAACCTGTAAAAACTACAAAGATATTAAAGAATCCAACTGAAGTTAAAACTTTATCAATAAATAATGTTAGTTTTGGCTATACAGATAGCACACCAGTACTAAAAAATATTGAGTTAAAATTTGAATTAGGCAAAAAGTACGCAATTGTTGGAGCTAGCGGTAGTGGGAAAAGTACGCTAATCAATCTATTATTAGGTTTATATACAGATTACACTGGTGAAATACTTGTTGATGATATAAGATTATCAAATGTATCAAAGCAAGTTTTATATAATAATGTTGTAGTAATCTCACAAGATATATTTATATTTGATGATACTCTAAAAAATAATATATGTTTATATATGAATTATCCACCAGTAGAGTTAGAACAAGTTTTAAAATTAACAAAGCTTGAAGAATTAGTGAAGAAGTTACCTAATGGATTAGATACAATACTTAGGGAAGATGGGAATATTTTATCAGGAGGCGAAAAACAAAGAATAGCTATTGCTAGAGCGGTATTGAAAAATTCTAATTTTCTTATATTAGATGAATCAACGTCAAGTCTTGATAATAATACAGCTTATGCAATAGAAGAAAATATTTTAAGTCTTGAACATAAAAGTTGCATAGCAATCATGCATAAGCTAAATCCTAGAATTTTAGATAAATTTGATGAAATAATTGTGTTAAAAGACGGAGAAATTAAAGAAAAAGGTAGTTTTGAAAAATTATTAGATAGTAAGGGATACTTTGTTGAATTATATCAGACGTAAAAAATTCAACTTCAAGAAAATACAAATTGTATAGAAAATATAATTATTAGCAAAAACTGTTAATATAGAGAGGGATAAAAACATGATAATAATGGGAACAAATTCAACTTCAGGTTATTGGATTCAAACTGTGAATGGCCAAACAAATGCACAAATCCAAGACGACCTAAACCAAAATTTAGGTGATGAATACGATAGACTTCAAATTAGCGATGAGGCAAGAGGCTTGCTTTTAACTACAAAAAATTTTGCAAACGTTATGAGAGAAAGCGACAAAAACGGCATAAATGACATGTTACAAAATGTTGTATTACAAAATTATCAAAACATAAATTCTAATCGTGTGACAGACGAGGGGTGGACACCGTTAACACAACAAGAGAAAGTTGCAAATAAACACTTAATGTCACTAGCAGATGATTTGAAACGAATGCAACAATCTATGGTGGAATATTATGACAAGCACGGATCACTTGAAGGTATAACAAATGAGGAGATGTCTAAATATACAAAACATTTTGAGTATGACGACATTGGGAAAATAAATAAATATACAAGCATGATAACATCGGCTAGTGACAAAAAATATACATCAGCAGAATATGATGAAATGCTTGCTGACCTTGCAGACTCGGATTTATCGGACAAGGCAAAATCAAACTTGGCAAAAGTTTTAGACGACCTAAAGCAAATTGCACTTGAAGAAGAAGGCAAAGAACCTAGTGCAATGGACAGATATACTTCAGAAGAAATAGATAAAATACTGCAAAACGTTAAAGCAAATATGGAACAAAATGAACCAGAAATGTCGTTTGCAGATTTTAATAAACTATTTATGAACATGTAGACGTTATTTTAACTATAAAAAGCAGCCTTTTATGTTAAATGCATAGAGGCTTTTTTGCAAACTTAGGTTAGATAAGTATTGATTAAATATTAAAATGGGCTTATGTCTAGACTTAGATGACATTGATACAACTAGAAATTCCGATACAGTTAATCCAACATTGGAAGACGTTGGATATTAATACTAAAGCTTAATAATAAATTGGACGATAACTTATTAGTGACGAGAAGTCGGAAAACTTAGGAGGGATAACCATGATAATTACATATTCGAATAATTAAAACACGAAGTCAAAAATTGAGGAGGGATACCCATGATTAACTTTTTAGTTTAAATAATTATAACAACAAACCTGAAAATTTAGGAGGAGCATTCATGCTTAAATATTTATTTAAATCAAAATCGTTATCCCTAGCGTTTATAATTATTGCAACTATTGCAGCGGCAGTAACAACTTACCAAGCTTTTATCTTAGAATGGATACTAAACTCGGCAGTTGAGGGAAACATGCAAGTGTTCAAAAACGTTGTATTAGTTACAATTGCATATTTGTGCGTTGAAGTAACACTAACAGGCACGTATAAAGTGGTTCGTCGCAAACTTGTAAAATCAGCAACACTAAGCTTAAAAAGCGATATAATGAAATCAATAAGCAACAACACATACATCGAATATAGCAAAAATGACCCATCTTATTACAGCAACATACTTTTCACGGACGTTGCAAGGTTAGAGACTTCTTATTTTGATACACTATGTATAACTTATTACGAATTCATTTCTTTTAGCGTTTCGCTATACTTTCTAATAACTATTGATTCACTTTTGGCAGGGGCAATACTACTACTAGGGGTTATACAACTGGTAATTCCGTATTTTATGAGTGGAAAAGCAAGTGATTTAGTTGAAAAAGAGTCAGCAAAAAACAAAGAATACATTAGCGTAGTTAAAGATTTGTTTGGTGGATTTGAAATTTTTAAAACTTATAACAGTGAAGTGTCAGCAAATAACAAACATGACCAAAAAAGCGAAGAACTAGCCGCAACAAAATTAACATCTGAAACATATAGTGTGTTAATTGCGGGGTTGTCGGACTGGTTTAGAAATTTAATGTATATAGGTACAATTATTATGGCAGGTGTGATGGTTGCAATGGGCAGATTGGACGTAGGTGCAATTTTGAGTTCATCACAACTTATGGTGTTTATTAGTTATCCGTTGTCAATTATTACGTCAACTATAACTAAAGTTAAGTCATCACAAGCTATTAT
>LNZQ01000005.1 GCA_002007315.1 Epulopiscium sp. Nele67-Bin004 | reverse complement strand
TGAGCTACAGTTATGAGAGGGGCTTTCCTTGCAATCGTGACGGGCAAAATGGTTATACTATAGTAAAAATAACAGCAGATAGTAAGTTGCAATCGCTTGATGTGACAAACAATTCGCAAGATTTAGAAGAAATGTTTGTCGTTGGCGATTACATTTATTATAATGATGGCAAATGGAAACGTGTTCGTATTGATGGTGAAAATTATTGCGACGATTTGTATAAAAAATATGGAATAACACTATAATCTAAAAGGAGAGAAAAATAATGAGAAAACAATTTGTTAAAGTTTTGGCGGGGGCGATGGCAATCGTAAGTTGTAGCCCAACAGTTTATGCGGGAGTTTCGACGATAGACGTATCGCCAAGTTATTATAGAGTATCAAGCGGAGTTGCTGAAACGGGGTTAGTTTTTGATGGGATATCATACTTAATGCAATTGCTAGAATTAGGAATAGCTACAGAATCTGGCGTTTATGACGCAAAAAGTTTTTCAACTTCACAGGTCGTAAAATTTCTATCTAACACTGCATACCATGTGTTGTATAATTATATGGGTTATGTAAAACAAGGCGATTATTTTGAATCTGACATTGTTGAGAGTGTCACTGAACTACCTGGAATCGGTACAGCGATGTATAGCACGGTAAAAATGACACGTGAAAACTTTGATCGCTTTATGATAGACCATCTTGGAACAACGTTTGAGCTTCCAAACGGAAAGTATGCAGATGTCGATTATTTATCTGATAGACCAGTATCTATTGAAGCTACATCAAATTATATAGAAATTTCGTTTTCAGTGCCTGACGTAGGAGGATTGTGGACTGCCAAACCACAAATTAGTGGCGTGAAATATGTCGGAAACGATATGTATGTTGCAAATGTTACGGTTATTCCAAAAGAAGCTTATGCAGATTGGGACAATCCAGCAGTTTATTATGAAGCACTTGTTGCAAAAACAGCAGATTCAAGCGGTGTAACAACCTACATACCGTTATGTGTGCAAAAAACACCTATAACAGATGACCAAATTGTAAGTTATATCGCAAAAACAGGTGTTGACCAAAAGGACGAAGCTATCAATTATTTGACATCAAACAACATTTTGGCGTCAAACACAAACTGGAACGCTGATGCAACGACGGCGGTTGTGTCACAAATGGCAGATGCTATATTTGGTGTGCAATATAGTAACACAAACGAGTATGCAACTAAACAACAAGTTTTGTCTTACGTTGGAAAAGTGTTGGCGGGACAAACTGCGACGACACCAAGCTTTGTGGATAGTTACTATATAGCGGATTGGGCAACAAACGGCGTTGCACTTGCGGTTAAACACGGGATAATTGAAGATGGCGGATTGTTGTTGCCACAAAATGTTTTGACAGTTGCAGAAGTTGCAGAAATTATGTATAAATTAAAAAACGTGCAATAAATATGTAGCGGGCGGTATATTTAGGATTATATTTGGAATTAGAGGGCGGCTATATTTGGGATATAGGGCGGCTATATTTGGGGATATAGGGGGCGGCCAGTGACCGCCCGTACATTGTTGCCCGTGGGCGATTTTTTTGCTATTTGTGATGGCAATAATCGCCCGTATTTTACATATCTTCTCGATATAAAAAGTTTTCAATCGTACCCCAGTTCATACCAGCGGCATAATACGTTTTTCCAGATTTCGTATCAACATAATATTTGCCAAGGTTGTTTGTTGCACTAAAAATATAAAAATTGCGGTCGGATTCATTAACGTAGTTGCCACCGATTCGAGTTCCTTCATATAAGTAGTCGTCTGGACCTAGACGTTGCTCCAAAATTTCTGCCGCCAGATTAACAGTTACGCCTCCAGGTATATCTTCATAGCTGATAGTTTTTTCGTCAAATTGGTACTCATGAACGAGACCGTCCTCAGAAATGCAATATGCTCGCCCGTGAACCATGTGCATATACACCAAAGTTTTGCCTCCGGAATATACATAATAATTTGTCATTGGGTCGCCCAAAATATGTCCCTCATCTTCAGATATACCCTCATATTCCAGTCTCCAAAACTCTATCCCTGTAAGGTAACACACTTGCAACTTTGCGTTGTCTAAATCTATAATCTCATCTGCTGCGAAATGCTCTATAGTTTCAAAAGTTTGATATGAGTTTATAAAAATGGTGTCTGTTATAGAGTCGTATTCACAAGGAACTCCAAATGCCTCAGCTACAATTCGCAGCGGTATCATCGTAGTTTCGTTCACGATTATTGGAGGCGTTGGCAAAGCTATATATCTACCGTCTATATTTGCTTGCAAACTTCCGATTGTTAATTTTATAGTAGTTTCTTCTTTATAAATGTACAAACTTTCGCTGTCCCCGTCCCACCAAAGTGATGCACCTAGTGCGTCGGCAACAGTTCGAGCTGGCACCAAAGTTGCACCGTCACGAGTTGTTGTTGCTGCAGTGACTGCTTGGTCGTTGATAAGTAATGTTGTTGCGTGTGTCGTTGATGTTAGTAGCGTTGCTGTGAGTGTGATAGTTAAAAATTGTTTTTTGTACATGACAAAAACCCCCTTATTTTTATAGTATAAGTGTACTATAAATTTAGAGGGATAACAAGGAAAATATAGGTATATATAATTTTTATTATGTTTAAGTGATTAGTTTGTATTTAAAATATATCAAAATATATTAAAAATATTAGTTGACTATATAAAGTTTATGTGTTAACATGTATTAAAGAAGTAAATTATATAAAAATAATAAAAAGGAGTTTTAATATGTCTACTTTGTATATAGATAAAGACTCAAGAGCTAAACAGCAATACGATGAACCAAAATTGCGAGTATTTGATTCTCTTGAAAACCAATTTACAAGAATTCAGCCTAAACTATTGTCAACGACGGTAGAAATACAAAACTTAGATCAATTGTTACAACTTTGTTTGCCCAAAACTGACAACTCGTTTTATTTATCGTTACCAAGTTTCGATAGATCATTAGATAGTTACGGAGCAGGAAGACAAGATGTAGAATTTTTAAGAAATGTAGTAATACGTCCTGAAAAAACTATACTTATTAATTCTATAATACCTCAAGATTTAGATATTTTATTTTTTGGTGATATAAAATTAACTAAAGGTAATTATTTAGAATTAAAAGGATTTCAACTGATAGATGCGTCTATTGAAAAATACGGCGAATATAAAATTGAATGCAATGTGGATCTAAGTTCAAGAATGGCTATAGGTCAAAATCGAATGGCGATTGTTAATTCAGTTTTTTCAAGGGATTTAGTGCTTGATCTGATGAGCATCTATCCTGTGCCTGACTATGAATCTGTAATAGAGTACATTGAAACATTTAAAGAATATTTGCATTTTAGAGATATTCATTTGACTAATCAATCTAAAACGCCTTTAGATTTTGAGGAGCTTCCTGTAGCCAGACGAGTTGGAGTTATGAAAAGCCAAGATTTTCACAAGCTTAACAAAAAAGATAAAAATTTTAGCTATACATTGCTTGATGGGCATAAATTTACTAATAAATATAATGTTTTATTAGATGAAGATAGCTTAACTGATGACTTTAAATCTGATGCAAGTGACCAACTGGAATTTATTGACTTAGTAACTGCTTGCATAGAAAAAACAAGAAGCGAGCTTCAACAAGATATGGTTACTAAAAAAAATAATCAAAAAGTGGAAGAAGCGGATAAGGCTATAAGAGAAAAATACGGCAACTTACTTTCTAATGAAATTGATGATTTAACCCAACAGATTGAAGCGTTACAAAGTGATACGCAAAACATCACACAACAGCAAAATACGGCAATTGAGCATGCCGTTAGTGATATTGATATTGAACAAATTATTGATGACGTTGCAGAAATTAGACTTGAGGCGGAAATGAGTGTACAACAAAAGCAGCTCGATCAAGCTCTTAACGAAGAACTTACAAAACTTAGCAACAATCTAAAAAATGAATATGGCAGACAACAAACGGCAGAAATTGACGCTATGAAAAAAGATTTTGAAGCTGAAAAATCTGATGAAATTAACAATCGTTTAGCAAGTGGTGGCAGTGTTAGATATTATATTTATTACAAAATTTCAACTGAAAAAAATGCTGTTAGCATGCAAAATTCAATAGACAACCTTAAACCAAATCAATTTAAATATAATATCTCCGCAGAAAAAGCGAAAATTGATCGACAAAGAAACGCTATTAGGTCACTTGAACAAGGGTGTTTTACTGCTAGGTAAAAAAAACAAAAGTACCAAAAAAGTTTATGTTTTTGTTGTATAAATAAATGTAATAAGGGAATACTTGTAATATTATTAATCTGTAAAGAAATTGATAGTATCCAAGAGATTACTATAATTGTACTTTATGGATTTTATTAGAAAGACCTGTTAAGCAAAAGAATATCTATTGATAAAGACTAGATTTTTAGTGAAATAGGTTGATTGTTTAACAGTATACCCTAGCCGTTAGGGGTGAGGTGTAAAAAGGCAATTTGTCATTTTTTACATTTTATGTAACGGTATCATCATCAACAAATTCAGCATCTTCTAAGGCATGGACATATTTGTCTATTTGGTATACCGATTGGATTAGTGTGTTGTTCATAACAAACTTAGCTTTATAGTCGATTTCAATAAATTGTTTTACGCCAAGTTTTGAATACTCATTTTTTTTGGTTAGACGTTCTTTGGAAGTGTTGCCAGTTGACCAAACTTCAACTACAAGCTTTGGAACACCGCCGATTTTACCGTTATCTAACAAGTTATTTTTGTTTGTGACCAAAATATCAGGAACATAAGTTTCGTACAATATAGCTGTGTTGCCATCTATGAGTAACTTTATTAGACACAAATATCCCTCCTTTTTGCACATTATATCACACAACACAAAAAAGACCAACGTTTCCGCTGGTCTTTATTTATTGGACTAAAAACTATTATCTTGAGTAGAACTCGATAATTAGTTGCTCATTGATTTCGATTGGTAATTCTTCTCTAGCTGGTTGACGTGTAAGTGTACCAGTAAGATTGTCAATATCCACCTCAATGTATGGTAATTGGAAATTACAATCAGCCATGTTTTCAGCAAATGTTTTTATGTCACGTGATTTTTCACGTAATGTTATTACATCTCCCTCTTTTAATGCATAAGAAGGTCTGTCAACTTTTTGACCATTTACTAAGAAATGTCCGTGATTTACCATTTGACGTGCTTGTCTTATAGAACGACCAAAGCCCATTCTATATACGATATTGTCAAGTCTTGTTTCTAGTGAAGTCAGGATAATTGGACCTGGATTACTACCAGTACGAAATGCCTTATCTACGTATCTTGTAAACTGCTTTTCCAGTACTCCATAATATGCTCTTAGACGTTGTTTTTCTAATAACTGCACACCATATTCAGATAATTTTCTTGCGTCACGAGCTGTTGCTCCTTGTTCATCTCTAGCCATCGCTTTAGGATGCCCTACTACGTTTAGTCCAAGGCTTCGGCACTTCTTAAAACGAGGACCCATCATTTTTGCCATATTAATGTCTTCCTTTCTATCAAAAACTCTAAAATATTAATACGACTAATAATATACCACATAAAACGATAAAATAAAAGGGCAAAATACAAATATAGCATATTATACAGTTTGTCCATCAAAAAAATAGGAATAATGTACTAATTGTATGATAATTGTATCACATATATATCACAAACATTTGTTAAAATTATATTTAATAATGTTTTTAGAAACAATAGAAAGGGAGATTATATGATTTTAATAGTTGATGATGAAACGAGAATGCGACGACTTGTAGGCGATTTTTTGAAACGTGAGGGGTATGAAGTACTTGAGGCAAAAGATGGAAAAGAGGCTTTGCAACTTGTTAGCGATAATCATGAAAATATAGATTTAGTATTACTTGATGTGATGATGCCGTATTATAACGGTTGGGAAGTTCTTAAAGAACTGCGAAAAAACCACACCATGCCTATTATGATGCTTACAGCTAGGGGAGAGGAGTATGACCAGTTGCAATCGTTTTCTGATGGTGCAGATGATTTTGTTGCAAAGCCATTTAGCCCGATGGTGCTTATGGCACGCATAAAGGCGATATTAAAGCGTACAAATATCCAAGAAGAAACTATTAGTGACACAGGTCTTGTTGTAAATAAAGATGCTAGGCGTGTGTATTTAGATGGGGAAGAGTTGATACTTACGTTTAAAGAATATGAATTATTATTATATTTGCAAGACAATAAAAACATAGCATTATCAAGAGATCAAATACTTAGTGGAGTGTGGCAATATGACTATTTTGGGAATTTGCGAACAGTTGACACGCATATAAAACAACTTAGGGCAAAACTTGGTGAAAAAGGCGACTATATTCGCACCATTAGAGGTGTTGGATATTCATACCAAGAGGTGGAATTATGAAGTCACTGCAATTAAAACTTACTGCGATGCTAGGTGGTTATCTAGCATTTCTTATAATGCTGACAATAACTATTAGTCATATTTTTTTAGGTGACTTTTATATTCATAACAAAGAAAAAGTCTTGGAACAGAGTTATTTATATATAAAAGAAATATACAATGGAGATATACTTGAAATACAAGAAGATTTGTATAATATACAAGATAAAAATAATATGATTATATATATATATACAAGCTCAGAGGGAATAATTTATCCTTACAACTATGAGGGGAATAAGTCGCTTAGGACAGATATCCAAGATGTTGATATTAGACAACGACTGCCTCAAAATTTAAGAGAACTTTTGCCAGACAAAAATGAAACTTTTTATGAGTCGTTTTTATCTCTTGAAGAAATGTGGGAGTTTGAAAATGATGTTGTTATAATTCAACTAAATACGCCTGTGTCTGCAATACAAGAAACAACAGATGTTATAAGTAGATTTTTTTCTATGATAGGCGTAGCTGTGGGTATAGTGGGGGTAAGCCTTGTGTTTTTTATCTCAAAACGAATAACCAAACCGATAGTTGATATAAACAATGTGGCAAAAGAAATTACCACTTTAAATTTTGACAATAAACTTAATGTAACAAGTCAAGATGAGCTTGGACAACTTGCAAATACGATAAATATATTGTCACAGCAGTTGCAACAACGTATAGTGTCGCTTGAAGATGATATAAAAAATAAAGACCATCAGGAGGAAGTGCGAAAACAATTTATAGCAAATGTTTCGCATGAACTAAAAACTCCATTGGCATTAATTTTGGGCTATACGCAAGGGTTAAAGCTTGGGCTTGATAAGCAATCACAAGATTTTTATTGTGAAGTTATTGAAGACGAGTCTGTAAAAATGACAAAGCTTGTAAGCAAGTTGCTAGAAATTTCCCAAATTGAGGCAGGTGGAATAAATTTGCAAAAAGAAGAATTTGATTTTGTGGACTTGATTAGAGAAGTTGGAATAAAAAATTCTTTGCCGCTTGCCGAAAAAGAAATAGAGTACATTGAAAATATTTCCAGTTGCACTATTTACGCTGACTATGACTACATTGACCAAGTTGTAACAAACTATATAACAAACGCTATAACCCATGTAAATGTGGGTGGAACTATTGAAGTTACAGCGGTTGAAGACGAGGGATTTGTAACATTGACGGTCTACAATAGTGGTTCGCACATATCTGAGGAAGATATTAGTAGTGTGTGGGATAGTTTTTATAAAGTAAACAAAGCACGCACGAGGGAGTATGGGGGACACGGCTTGGGTTTATACATCGTGAAAATGGTCATGGAAATACATGGAGGAACATACTTCGTAGAAAATATCAAGGCTGGGGTACAGTTTGGCATAAAATTACCAAAAGGATAATATTGAATTTTTAGGCATATTTATGATATACTCGTAGATATGCCTTTTAGGTGTAGGGCGTAAGTCTATAAAATTATTTTTAAGGAGGAAACAGATTTGAGAAAAGCATTTTCGCTCGTTATGGCAATGTCGCTAACGGCTGGGTCAACTTTTGGTCCACACGTTGTTATGGCAGCAGAAACAAATAGATCGATAGAATTAGCAGGAAATATAACATTACAAATAGTATTTGAGGTTCCAGAATCACTAGATAATGATATAGAAGTAACTTTAAATAGTGATTCTGGAATAAATGGGACAGAACCGATAGGTACTATGAAATTATCAGAAGAAGAAGGCACAATAGATAATAAATACGAATATGAATTAACTTATATATATACAGATGAAACACAAAAATTAATATCAAGTGTCGAAGTAAAAGTAAAAAACTTGCCACAAGGTGTGTATAGTTTTGAACTATCGTCAGATAGATATACAAATTTTACAACTAGTAATATTAATCTTTTTGAAAATCACCTAAAAGTTGTTGTGCAAACAAATGCTAACGGGTTTATGTTAGGTGATGTTGATGGCAATGGATTGGTTAATGAATACGATTTGAACGAAGTTATAAAAAATTTGGCTCAAGATTTGCCATATGATAATGTTGGAGTAGACTTAAATGGCGATGGTAAAGTTGATATTTTTGACCTTGCGATATCAAATAGAGCATTAAACGCAGAGGAGGACAGTATCGGGCAAGAGCTTTATTCTTTAGGTGTGTTTGAAGAAATAATGCTTGCCAATATAGTTGATGGTAGCTTAGTTGTAAGTGATAATATTGTAGTTGAAGGTGACTTAGAAGATTTATTTAATGGTGATACAGAAGTTACTTTAAGAAGTGAAAACGGATCAATTACTGAAACAAATTCCGCTGAAATTAGTATGGAATTTGAAACCGAGATTGAAACAACTGTAATAGATTTAGATATACCAGAACAATTTATAGGAGTACAAGGTGAAACTATTGTTACATATATAGATGAATATGGTGTTGAGCGAACTATGACTGTGGACTTTAGTCGTTCACCTATGGCTAGAAGCACAGAAAATGAAACTGTTGTTATAAACCTTGGTACAAAAGTTGCGGTTAAAAAAGTAACTATCAAAGTAACAGCTGTTGTGGATGAAGCAGGAAACACAGATTATTTGACAGTTAGTGAAGTAAGTTTTATTCAAGACATCGTTCCAGATGAGCTTGATATGGAACAATCAAAAGTTTTAAATCTTAAAGCAACACCACAAAATGCATCGGTGGATTTAACTTGGAGCAGGTCTGTAAATATTACAGGTTACAACGTTTATGTTTCTGATACGTATTCAGACGATATAGCTGATTATAGTTTACTTGCAAAAGTTAACACAGAAAGTTATACAGCTGCTATGTGTGATGGCCAAAAAATGACAAATGGCGAAACGTATTACTTTATAGTAACGTCAACTTCAGGAAGTTGGGAAAGCGTTCCATCAGAAGTTGTTTCGGCAACGCCAATGGCAACAGAAGTTCCATCACAAGTTGATAATCTTTCTTTAAGAGCAGGTGACACATTAATCAATGTTTCATATACGGCAGCAAAAAATGCAGATAGTTATAACGTGTATTATAAGGAAGAAGATGATACAACTTATAAAAAGGCAAATTCAAGTCCAATTGAAGGTACGTCGTATGTGCTTAGCGGGCTTACAAACGATGTTACTTATGATGTATACGTTAGAGCAGAAAATATCATTGGCGAAGGTCCAGCATCAAATATATATCAAGCTACACCGTATGAAGATGTTATTGAAGACCCAGGCGTGCCAAAAACTAATATGATAGACAACTCAAACATCAAAAGTGCAAGATTAATAAATGCTAACAACGTTGGTAACCATTATGGTGAAGAAGGATTTGATATATCATACGTTTATGATGGCGACTACGAAACACATTGGACAGCAAACCAATGGTGGCTATCTGGTGTTGTAGAGTTTGAATTGTATGATGCATATGAGATGGACTATTTGGTGTGGGTTCCTAGACTTGATGGAATTTATTCAAACAGTATGGGAGCACATTGGCAAGGAAACGGTTCGTATACTATTGCTATTTGGGAAGAAGGCGATGACTTAAATGGTGACCCAACTTATACAAAAACTGGTCTTGCAACGAAAAAGACTAACGAGCAAGGCAAATCGTTTTATATTTTGCCATTTGACAAGAGCAACGTGCAGAAAATTCAAGTTGCAAACGGAATATATGCAGGTGCACCAACTGTAACATCGTTGTCAGAAATACACTTCTATGAGTATGACAGCTTGACAGATGATATTGCGGACTTATTTACAGACACAACATTTACAGAGGTTAAATCAACAGTTACTCAAAGTGATATAGATGCACTTCGTGATAGACTTGGTGATGAAAGCTCATACTTTGTAAACCATACGACACTTAGCCATGAAATTTCGCTTGCAGAAAGCCTTATGAATGGAGAAACAGACGCACTTGGGGTTGTACATGATGGTGTTCTTAGCACAAGAGGTTTCCAACCACTTGGATTTACAGGAAAATCAGGCGAAACGCTTACTATTTATGCAGACATTCCAGAAGGTGAAACGATAACAGTTACACCAACGAAATTTTATGCAGAAGTTACAGCATGGCAAGGCTCTCCAATAACGTTAGTAAGTGGTAGAAATGAAATTACAATACCAGCTATTACTTCGGGAAGCGGTGGGGTTCTATACTTCACATACAATGGTAGCCAAGGTGACGACATTAAGTTGCATGCTATTCACCACACGGATAATACAACGTTTAGCACAGTTGCGATAAAAGAAATGCCAGTGCTTGAACTGCTTAACTGGTTTGACATGACAGAGGCGGAGCGTCGAAGTGTAATTGAGGAATATATTACAAACTTAGAAGCGTATGTTGCTCAAATTAAAACGATGAACACGGCTGCAACTATAAATTATTATAACGCAACAGAAGTTTCTATGCCTTATGCATTGCTATCTATGCCAGGTGACCAAATTCTTTCGGGAATTGAAAGTGGCTTATCAACTATGGATCAAAAAGTTGATAGAGTGTACGAAAATACGCTTGCTTGGATACAGTTTATGGAGCTAATGTTTACAACTTATGGGGTTGATGAAGAAAACTTTATGAGCCAAACACGCCAAAATATTAGATACATGCAAATGTTTAGTGGTGCATTTATGTATGCAGCAGGTAGCCACGTTGGTATCGAATATACAGAATGTTCGCCACTAATTAGAGGAACAAGAAACAGCAATACATTTGGTTGGGGTATTGCCCACGAAGTTGGTCACAACTTAGACACTATGGGATATGTTGAGGTTACAAACAACATTTACTCATTGTTTGCACAAGTTTGGGACGATGACATTCAAGGTGGTGACTCTCGTGTGCCATTTGATGATGTGTTTGAACGAGTTAGCACAATAAGTGTTGGGGCGTCAAACAACGTGTTTGTTGAGCTTGGAATGTATTGGCAATTGCGTCTTGCATACGATGATGAATATGAAACACAAACAGATAACTTCTTCTACAACTTCAACAAAATGTATAGAGCAGGGGCATACAGCTCGTATACAAAAGATGAACGTATCGCAATTATTGCGTCTGAAGTTGCAGGCAAAAACTTGGCTGATTTCTTTATGTCATGGGGTAAAGAGTTATCAGCAGAGGCAATTTCGGCAATGAGCGAATTTGGAACTGAAACACGTTTGGTTCAATACTTAAGCGACGAGTCAAGACGTCTTCGCCTAGACTCAAGCTATACAGATATTACGTCGTTATCGGGCGTTAGTGCAACATCGGAATACAAAGCGTTTGAGGACACAAATGGTGGAGTTGTAGCAATTTCACTAAACGGACTTAGCAACACTGCAAAAGAGAAACTTCAAGGATTTGTCGTGTACAAAAACGGTGAATCGGTTGGATTTATGCATGCAAGTGATGCGTATTTTGAAGACCAAATTGGAAGTGCAAACAACTTGTCATATGAGTATGAACTTGTGCCAGTAACAAAACTTGGTATGCAACTTTCAACTATTGATGCAGGTCAAGTTAAAGTAAGCTATGACTTAGTTGTATCAAGAGATAATTGGGACGCAACGATTGCTGAAAATGGCGATATCCACATCAAGTTTAACGAGGTTACAACAAGTAGTGGTATACGTTTAGAGCCATACAACAACTACAAAAATGACGATATTTCTATTTATATACCACAAGGAACAAGCCAAATTGTTGAGAGAACGACAACAGGGGCGATTATGAGTATATCAGATGTGCCAAGTGATTACAGTTTGATTGAAGCACTAGACTTTGGCAATAATGACACGACAGATGATGGCAAATATATCGCATACTTTAACAAGCCAGGAGCACCTGAAAGTGACAAGCGTATTTGGGCTTATGACTTAGACCAAGTTGTTATTTCAGGAGTATCAGATCCAGAGTCGTTTATAAAAGACTTAGACTTTATCCAATATGCAGGGGATAACATTGAGTTTTATGACCCAACGATGGGGATACTTGGCAAAGATTATGTGTTTGACCCAGAGGCTGGCGAAGACGGAAAAATAAAGGCTGGAACAGTAGTTATCGTTGGAACGTATAGAGGAGACCCAGTTTATAACACAGTGTTTATGAAAGGTAGATACCTAAAAATTGACCACACTATGGGTACGGAAGAAGAAGTTGAAAGATATATAAATGGAGAGTCAATTTTGTTTGTTGAAATTCCAGATGACGGAGAAGTGTCAAACACGAGCGACGGTTTCTTTGTGTTTATACCAGACATTCAAGCAGAGTCAGAACTTATGCACGACCACGATGATGACGAAGATTGTACAGGAGTGCACGTTGATAGTTTGTTCCCTGTATATGTTAAAGCAGAACTTAAACGTAGCGATGACCCATATTATGCATCGGCAAACGATAGAACGACAAGCACAACAAGCTGGGTTATGACGCAAAGTTATGCAACATTACCAACAATTATATTAGAAGGAGATGACCAATGAGAAAGCAATTTAGTACAGCATTAGCATTATCGGTAATGATGGTAGCAACACCAGTGCATGCAAGCAGCCAGATGGCATTGCAAGCCGAATATACCAACAGTGGTATAAATTTAAGTATAAATAACTTTAATGATACTCAGTCAGTTCAAGTTTCGCTTGAACTCTCTGAGACAGAAGATTTTGCTTTTGATAAAGATAGTTTTACTTTTGATGAAGATAGTTTCCCAGACAATACTATATTAAAAGCAATTTGGCTAGATAATCTTCATCTTGAAATATTTATGGATAATAGTAGCAAGTCTTTGTCTGACAACGATATTCTTAATATAGGAAGTTTGGACGGGGGTAAAGTAAAATCGGCTACAATAAAAACTGTTGATAGCACCTATATGACTGAAACATCAACTGAGTTTGTGGAAACGCAAGCTCCAGATACAAGTGAGCCAGAGACAGGAGAACCACCGACAACATCACCGCCAACGCCACCAGTTGTGCAACCTCACCCAGATGATCCAAATGTTCCAACACCACCAGTGATACCAGACGTTGTCCCAGATCCAGATGAGCCAGAACCAGAGGGACCACAAGGGCCAATTATACCAGTACCGCCAGAAGATCCAGAAAATCCAGATGTGGTGCCGCCAGTTGTACCGCCAGTGAATCCAGAAGATCCAGATGTGGTGCCGCCAGTTGTACCGCCAGTGAATCCAGAAGATCCAGACGTGGTGCCGCCAGTTGTACCGCCAGTGAATCCAGAAGATCCAGATATGGAAGTACCGCCACCAGTATGGGATCCAGAAAATCCAGAAGTGGAAGTACCGCCACCAGTATGGGATCCAGAAAATCCAGAAGTGGAAGTGCCGCCACCATTAGGGGATCCTGAAGATCCAGAAGTGGAAGTACCACCAGTATCTCCACCGTTAACAGACCCAGACAGACCAGATCCACCACCACCAAAACCAAGCGAAGATGATGAAGATGATTATGTTCCACCAACATATCCATCGTATAGCGGAAGCACTTCATCAGGCAACAGTTCGGCTTCAGGTGGAGTTGTGGCAACACCTGGAGGAACTTCATCAAACACTGATAGTAGCGATACAACAACAGATGATACAACAACAGATGACACATCGACAGATAGCACAACAGAAAATACAACAACAGATAGTACGACATCAGGTGGAACAACATCAGGCGGCACATCAAGTGGAACAGCAGGAAGCACTTGGGAAAATCCGTTTACAGATGTTCAACCAACAGACTGGTATTATGATGTTATTAGACAGGCGAATGCACTTAATTTGTTTGGTGGAGTAAGCGATACAGAGTTTGCACCACAAGACCAAATGACAAGAGCTATGCTTATATCTGTAATTCATAGACTTGACGGGTCACCAGCAGTTGGTGGGGCAGCAATTGAATTTGATGACGTTTTATCAGACGCTTGGTATACAACGCCTATAACTTGGGCTGTGCAAAACAATATCGTTAGCGGATATGATGCAACGACATTTGGAACAAGTGACAGCGTGACGAGAGAACAAATGGTGTCAATACTTTGGAGATATGCAGACAGACCATACACTGGAGATGTGGCAAGTTTAAATGAGTTTTCAGATGCTGGAGAAATTTCATCATATGCAGAAGATGCAATGGCTTGGGCATATCAAAATGGAATTATAGGCGGAAAAGGCGACGGAATTTTAGATCCTAAAGGCGAGGCAACTAGAGCAGAAGTTGCAGCTATAGTTTTAAGATACGTCGATAAATTCCAATGATAAAAATTGCTGTGTGTGATGATGATATCAAATTTACGTCACAAATTGAGCAGTGTATTTATGATATAGAGCAGACGAACCAAGTTGAGATAGATGTATTTTTTAGCGGCGAAAGTTTGCTAAAAAGTTTGAAGAATACGTCGTATGAAATTATATATCTTGATGTTGAAATGGGCGATATAAACGGTATAGATACGGGGCATAAAGTGCGAGAACTTGATAAAAACGTAGCGATTATTTATGTTACAAACTTTATTAGTTTTGCACCAAATGCCTTTGAAGTTAGGGCGTTTGGGTATCTAACAAAGCCTATAGACAAACAAAAATTTGAGGAATATTACAAACAAATAGTATCGGGGCTAACAAAAGCTCCGATATATTTCTGGTATGAATTTAAACGTCAACATTTCAAAGTTTTGATATCGGATATAATGTTTTTTGAAAGCAAAGGGCGTAGTGTGTATATAAAAACTGCAAATGATAACAATAAATATTATGCAAAATTAAATGACGTGCAAAATTATTTGTCGCAAATTAACGTTGATTTTTATAGAGTAAGCCAGTCGATATTAATAAATCCTAAGTTTGTACATTCATATAAGCACGATGAAATGGTATTAAAAAATAACGAAAGTTTTGCAATTACGCCAAATAGGCGAGCAGAAGTTAAACAATTATTTTGTAAAATTAAAGGAGATGAACTGCTTGGAACGAGTATTTGAGTTGCTAATAAATTCAATATTTATCGTTGTGATGTTTCATCTATTTGCAGAAAGTTTTTTGGACAAAAAAGGTTGGAACAAGGCACTTATATTACCAAACTTGGCGGTTATCGTTGTTCAAGTTATAGTGGTATTGTATGTGCCTTTTTCTTATATGATTGTGTATATTTTGACGCTAAGTGTGCTATACACATAAGCACACAGGCAAATGTCCTCAATAGTGAAAGTGTTGCTGTCTATAAAGATCTTGGTGCCTCTCGAATAATACTTGGGCGTGAGTGTAGCCTAGAAGATATTAAATCTATAAGAGAGAAAACAGACTTAGAACTCGAAGTATTTGCCCATGGTGCTGTTTGCATGTCCTACTCGGGCAGGTGTTTGCTTTCAAATTATATCAGCTCCCGTGATGCAAATGGTGGCGATTGTGTACAAGTGTGCCGCTGGAATTTCAAAGCATATTCAAATAGTAACGGTGGTAATAATTGTGATAGTAATAACTGTAATTGTAATAGCGATGACAGCAGTAATCACAATGAAGATGAAAGTATGTACTACCTAGAAGAACAAAGCAGGAAAGGAACATTCATGCCAATCGAAGAAGGCGATAATTATACAACGATAATGAGTGCCAAAGACTTACGCATGGCAGAATATCTTCACCTGCTCAATGATGTTGGTGTGGATTCTATAAAAATTGAAGGGCGTATGAAAAGTGTTTATTATGTGGCAAATACTGTGCGTGTGTACCGCATGCTCATAGATACACTTTATAGGCTTGGTAGTGGGCAAGAATATGAGGTGATGTTACACAAAGAACCGATAAAAAGCTATATAGCCGAGCTTGACACGATAAGCCGCCGTGAAAGTGATACGGGATTTTTTATGCATGGCAATAGCATTAGTGAAAGCAAAGATAAAAATAAACAAAGCAGCACTAAGCCTATAGAGCCGACATTAAAGTCATACTTAGCAGGCAGAAGGCTCATGGCTATGGTTGTGGGCACAGAAGAAAAGTATTCAAAGATAGAAGTATATAACACAATAAAAAAAGAAATGCCTTTAATCTACATAAGCGTTTCTTTTCTAAATAAAACTGATTCTCTTTATAAGCTATTTATAAAAAATAATGACGGGCAATTTATAGAAGTTGATAGTGTAAGAAATATTGATGAGGCATATCTATTGCCTTCTTCTGGCATATGTTTGACAGAGTATGATATAATTACATTATAATAGACTTGCTCAGAAAAAATAATCAGGTATATAAAAATTCTAATTACAGAAAAATTTATATAATTATACCATTATTATAGTATTTAAAATTAAGCTGATACAATATATTCAATATAATTTTTACAATTAGAAAAATAAAATGAATGTGAGAAATAAGCCGCATTCTGTTAGTTCATAAAAACAAACTATGATAAACATTTATCTGGGATATTTATTACTAAATACCTCAAGCGATCTACCTAAAACTTCAG
>LNZQ01000004.1 GCA_002007315.1 Epulopiscium sp. Nele67-Bin004 | reverse complement strand
GGCAGTTTTTCTGCTCGTGTATTCTGCCCCCACAGGCTTAAGCTTTAGAGCATTTTTATATGTATCTGTCAAATGTTTTTTAGACTGCAGTTACAGAACACCGGCCGCTTGTTTTTAATCAGTTGCTCAATGTTGTTATAGGTTTGTTTTGCAGAGTGTGTCACAACTACAACAGGCAAAAGGCAAGGAACTTCTCAAGACTTTTTATCAAAATGCCCTGTACAGTGCACAGGCAAGATGTACTAAATTATTGCGTAACATTAATAATAAAATATTACATAACGTACGTGTTTCCTTGCACCATAACAGCAGTGTTGGCATGGCAGCACACAGTACCAGAAGTGAGTAGTACTACCACACTTTTATAAAATGTGTTAATTAAGTCACAAATGAATGTTACAATTTAATTTACAAAGACCTTGTATTGTTTTAAGAATGTAGGGATTTTTAATTGCTGATGCAATTAAATCGGTGACCAACTTTAAACATGAAGTCATAACAGACTGTTTTAAATGCATCTATTGGCCTTTGAAACATTAGAGTGCCACACCACACAAGTTATAGAGCTGTTCTCGAACTGACTGAGCTCCCATCTGTGACTGATTTGAAGTCTTGCTACTATGCTTTTTCAACTAAATATTACTTTAATGTAAAATGTATCTTCAAGGACACCTGAACAGCATTGCCACACAGCTGGCTACTGCACTTAACTTCACAGCAGTCTGCAAGGATGCTGCAGACATTTTGTCCTTAATGAAAGCATCCTGAAAGCACCTGCAAGACCTGAACATTTATTTCAGAAACAGTGAGAAAGGCACAGCTGTGCCAGAGGCATGGACAATCTATGAGCAACTGAAAGAAATGTAACCTTTTTTTTTTTTTTAAATAATCTTTCAGTCCATGTTCTTAGATTTATAATCCCTCCTTGTGTCCTTTGTTTATCAGGAGGTGAAAGACACAAGATGGCTGTTGCAAGGCCAAACCATTTTATCTGGCATCTGTACTGATCAGATCTTGCAAAGGCAAGGCTTTTTACATATCATGCTATTGTGACAGTTAATGACAAGCATAAACACCAATTTGTCTATGGAAAATGATCCTGTTCAACAAATCAGAGGAAAGGGATGAGCAGCTGTCTGGGTCCTTCTTTTGGGAGTTGCAGTTGTGCTCAGGAAATCTTCATGAAGGTGCCCAGGTGCATCTTTGCTGATGGCATTAACTGTGGTCCCAGTGGCAGCTCTTTTCTATCTCCAGGGCCATTTTTTAAGGTGGGTAGCTTGTGGAGTTCTTTCAAATTAACTGATCAATTAAAAAATGAAAATAAAATTACATGCTTTAACCTACTAGGAGAATCATAGTAGGAGGCGATGAAGGTCCTGACCCCGACTTTAATAAACTGAAGCTTTTCTATCCAAATATCTCTCTCTCTGTCTCTCTGTCTCTCTTTCTTTTTCTCTGTATCCAGATCTCTCTCTCTTACTCTCTGCCATTGCATTAAATATTCCATTCTCAAGTGTGAACTATGAAAGAGATTTTTCTGCCATAAACACTGATTTTTATGTTTCCATCTGTGAGCAGTTAATGTAGATATAAACTCTACCAAGTTGTATTTTCCTTGGTCAGTTCTAATTGGCAATGGCTATATTTTGTGATTGTTCTCACAAAGATCAAGACAGACTTCAGAAACTGGCTGTAGGGGGAAACTTGTCTGAGGACGAAAATGCACTTTGTAGTATGCAGGCGTTTATAAAGGATTTGGACGACAAAACAGTTAGTGAAAAAACAGGAATACCGTTACAAACGATACAAAGAGTAAGGGGGTCAGGGAATGGGAGCATATGATTACTATGAATACAAAATAGAAATAATAGATGGTAAAGAAGTTATGCAGGCATCTCCAACAGCAATGCATCACTATATAATTGCCAATTTGTTAAGTATAATAGATAGAAAAATTGATAGTAAGTGTAAGGTGTTAGGTGATAGTGTAGATTTCATATTAAATGAAAATAACACATATATTCCAGACTTAACAGTATGCAAGCAAAGTGATATAACAGACGGGGCAAGGATTACAGGAACGCCAAAATTCATACTTGAAGTGTGGTCAAAAGGGAACAAAGAATCAGAACGCACAAAAAAGATAGCACAATACGAACAAAAAGGGATAAAGCAATTTTTAGAAATAGATTATGTAGAAAACTGGTTTAAGTTTCATAACTTGGTTGAGGGCAAGTTTGAATTACAAAATAGTGGGGAACTAACAAAGCCTCACTATATACAACTAGAGTTTTTGGACTTTGAACTGGATTTGTATGACTTGGTGCATAATTGTGGGGAAGAAACAAAAAAATATCTTGATGATGAGCTAAGGTTAGAAGTGGTAAAAAACTTATTTGATATACTAAGTGATGAAATTATAAGCGAAAAAACGGGAATACCTCTACAAACGATACAAAGAGTAAGGGGGTCATGGAATGGGAGCATATGATTATTATGAATACAAAATAGAAATAATAGATGGCAAAGAAGTTATGCAGGCGTCTCCAACAGCAACGCATCACTATATAATTGCCAATTTGTTAAGTATAATAGATAGAAAAATTGATAATAAGTGTAAGGTATTAGGTGATAGTGTAGATTTCATATTAAATGAAAATAACACATATATTCCAGATTTAACAGTATGCAAGCAAAGTGATATAACAGACGGGGCAAGGATTACAGGAACGCCAAAATTCATACTTGAAGTGTGGTCAAAAGGGAACAAAGAATCAGAACGCACAAAGAAGATAGAACAATACGAACAAAAAGGGATAAAGCAGTTTTTAGAAATAGACTATGTAGAAAACTGGTTTAAGTTTCATAACTTAGTTGAGGGCAAGTTTGAATTACAAAGTAGTGGGGAGCTGATAAAGCCTTATTATATCCAACTGAATTTCTTAGACTTTGAACTTGATTTGTATGACTTGGTTCATAACTATGGAGAAGAAACAAAACGGTATTTAAACGACGAAAATGCACTTTGCAGTATGAAGGCATTTATAAAGGATTTGGACGATAAAACAGTTAGTGAAAAAACAGGAATACCTCTACAAACAATACAAAAAGTAAGGGGGAAGAAAAATGATAGTAGGAATTGACTTAGGAACAACAAATAGTTTGGTGGCATACTTTGGCGAAGATGGTGCAAAAATTATACCAAACCGACTGGGTGGCAACTTAACCCCGTCGGTTGTTAGCATTGATGGCGACAATGTTTATGTGGGCGAGGTTGCAAAAGAACGCTTGCAACTACACCCGCATGATACGGCGTCAGTGTTTAAGCGTGACATGGGTACAAACAAAAAATTTAGGCTTGGAGGAAAAGACTTTAGTGCCGAAGAATTATCATCTTTTGTTCTAAAATCTCTAAAAGAAGATGCAGAACAATATTTAGGTGAAACGATTGAAGAAGCCGTTATAAGTGTTCCAGCACATTTTAATGAAATGCGAAGAAAAGCAACAAAGCGTGCAGGCGAACTTGCAGGGCTAAAAGTTGAACGTATCATAAGCGAACCAACAGCATCGGCAATAGCATACCAACTTCATGAGAAAAAAGACGGAACGAAATCACTTATATTTGACCTTGGTGGTGGGACGTTTGATATTTCGGTTCTTGAATTTTATGATAATATAATGGAAGTTAGAGCGATGGCAGGTGATAACTTTTTGGGTGGCGAAGACTTCACCGAGGTGTTATATAAAATGTTTTTGGATAAAACAGAGTTGGACGAAAAGTCATTAGATTATAAAACGATTATATATATAAAGCAACAAGCAGAAAAATATAAACTCCAATTTGGGACAAAAAAATTTGTTGACTTTTGTTGTAATATAGATGACAATGTAGTTAGTGCGAAAATATCAATTGATGAGTATAATACAAAGTGTGAAGATTTGTTTGAAAAGATGCGAACGCCTATAAAAAGAAGTTTGTCAGACGCAAAACTTAAGTTGAGCGATATTGATAGTGTAATTATGATTGGTGGAGCAACAAAACTTCCGATAATCAATAAATTTGTAAGCAAATTATTTAAGTGCATACCATATAGACATATCAATCCAGATGAGGCGGTTGCACTTGGAACTGCAATTCAAGCTGCCATGAAACAACGTCACACAGATGTTAGGGAAATTATTTTGACTGATGTTTGTCCGTTCACGTTGGGTACGGAAGTTATGCGTGACTATAAATCGGGGTATTTTTGTCCGATTATTGAGCGAAACACTGTTATTCCAACAAGTCGTACAGAACGAATGTACACGGTGCATGATGACCAGACCGAAATTTTGGTTAATATATTGCAAGGTGAAAGCAGGCTTGCAAAAAACAATATATCTATTGGTGAAATGAAAGTTGATGTGCCAAAAGCAAAAGCAGGCGAAGAACCAATTGATATAACTTATACTTACGATATAAACTCTTTACTTGAAGTTGAAGTGAAGATTGTATCGACAGGCGAAATAACACGTCAAGTTATAAAAAATCAAGAGATTGACTTAGACGATGAAGAAATTCAATCTAGACTTACCGAACTTGCTTATCTAAAAATTCCACCACGTGAGCAGGAGTTTAACAAGCTTATATTGACACGTGCGGAGCGAATGTATGAAGAAAGCATTGGCGATACTCGCAAAAAGCTTGAATATGAAATTATGAAGTTTGAGTCGGCACTAAACACACAAGATAAATTAAAGATAGACGAGGCACGAAAATATTTAGAAGAAGTGCTTGAAATAATTGAGGGGGAATATTTGTGATAAAAAGAGAAGTTCTTGAAATTTTGGGACTTGATGAACTGACAGATGAAAAAGCTATCGGTGTGGCATATCGCACGAAGCTAAAAAGCGTTAGCCCAGAAGATGACCCAGAGGGTTTTAAAAATCTTAGACTTGCATATGAAACAGCGTTAGAAATATTGAACAATGCTGATGAAACTTTAAATGAGGTTGAAACTTGGATTGAGCAAGTTAGAGAAGTGTATGAATGTTTTCCAAAACGTACATCAATTGTGGAGTGGAAACTTTTGTTGTCGCAAGACGTTTGTCAAGACTTTGATACGGCAGATAATGCTATGACGGCGTTGTTAGAATTTTTTATGTCCCGTTATCGCATGCCAACAGATGTGTGGGAACTGGTGAATAAAACATTTGACATTGTTGGAAATGTGGACATGCTATGTGAAGTGTTTCCGCCAAACTTTATTTATTTTGTTGTTGGCTGTATTGAGGGAAAAGATGGTATTGACTACGCAATGTTTGATGGTAACGAACCGTTTGCAGACTATGACACGTATATAAATGGTGGGATAAATCTTAGAAATATAAGTGACTTGGCAGAGGGTGAAGCTCAAATAAATGCGATGGACAAAACAGGTATACACTCACCTTGGGGCGAAGCGGAAAAGTTGAGATTTTATGTTACAAATGGTGACTTAGATAAAGCCTTAAAAATAGAACACTATTTAAGGTCACAAAATTCAAACAATACTACCATTTTAGAGGCATTAATCATAATGTCATATTATCATAATGAATATGAACAAGCAATTAGCGAGGCAAAAAAGATACTAAAAACAACTCCTAACCATTTTAGAGCGAACGGTTATTTAGCTGCAAGTTTGATAGAGCTTAACAAACTTGACGAGGTTGGGGACATACTATTAGATTTAAGCTGTATTGGAATAACTGACTTTGTAGCTACAATAGCACAGAGGTATTTTGAGTTGATGCAACAGCGAGGTGGCATTGATAAAAAATATAAGCCTCTATTTGCAACGATATTTTATGGTTTGGGAGATTATGAGATGTCGATTGAACTTGGTAAGCAAGCTATTGAAGAAGAAGATTCCAAAGAGGGTATATATTTTTTAATAGCCCAAAGTTATGCTAGACAAGATAAGTTTGATGAAGCAATAGCCTATATTGATAAGGCGTTTGAAATATTTCCAGACGCAAACACGCAATATTTTCCTCTGTCTTTAAAAGCGACGATATATTATGCACAAGAAAAATATGAGGAATGTATTGAAATTTGTGAAACGCTAAACACTATGCAAGCTGACCATGAAGAACAGCAATTTGAGACAGGATTTTTGCTTATGCGAGCATGTTATAAAACAGAGAAGTATCAACAAGTTTGGGATTTGTACAATGAGTTGGTGAGCATTAAGCCGTTTGAGATACCAGTATACACATTGACATTGGAAATGCTTGTTAATTTGAATGAAAAAGAGCTTGGATTAGATGTTTTAACTCA
>LNZQ01000003.1 GCA_002007315.1 Epulopiscium sp. Nele67-Bin004 | reverse complement strand
GTAAGATGCCCGAGTGGCGGAACTGGCAGACGCACAGGACTTAAAATCCTGCGGGACTTAACTCCCGTACCGGTTCGATTCCGGTCTCGGGCATACGTAATCACTTTCTCAATTGCGGGAAAGTGATTTTTTTATTATAAAAAATTATTTAGGAGTGATACTATGGGCAAAATTGTTGTGCTTGCAGAAAAGCCTAGTGTGGCACGTGATATAGCAAAAGTTTTAAACTGTCACAAAAAAGGTTCGGGCTTTTTGGAGGGAGATAAATATATTATAACGTGGGGGCTTGGGCACTTGGTCACGCTTGCTACCCCTGAAAAATATGGTGACCAATACAAAGAATGGAGCATGGAAACGCTACCAATGCTGCCTAAGTTTATGAAAACTGAAGTTATTGGCAAAACATCTAAACACTTTAGCGACGTAAAAAAAGTGCTTAATCGTAATGACGTTGATAGCCTTGTTATCGCAACTGACCCTGCTCGTGAAGGGGAGCTTGTTGCAAGATGGATTATTGAAAAATCGGGATTTAAAAAGCCATTATCAAGACTTTGGATTTCATCTCAAACAGATAAAGCGATACGAGATGGCTTTAAAAATCTCAAGTCAGCGTCAAACTATGAAAGTTTGTATAAATCGGCAGTTTGTCGTGCGGAGGCAGACTGGATACTTGGACTAAACGTTACACGTGCATTAACTTGCAAATATAACGCCCAACTTTCGGCTGGACGTGTACAAAGTGCAACGCTTGCCATGATTGTAAATCGTGAGCAGGATATCAAATCGTTTAAGCCTAAAAACTTTTATACAATTAATGCTAAATCAAAAAATATAACATTAAAATGGCAAGATAGCAAAGGGCAAACTAGACTTTGGGACGAAGATACGGCAAAACAACTAGTAAAAAAACTTAGTGTGAGTGAGGCAAAAGTGGTTTCAGTAAAAGAAACTCTCAAAAAGCAATATTCACCTATATTTTACGATTTGACGGAACTACAACGTGATGCAAACAGAATTTTCGGGTATTCAGCAAAACAAACGTTGTCGATTATGCAAAAACTTTATGAACATCACAAAATATTGACGTACCCTAGAACGGACTCAAAGCATATAACAACGGACATCGTGCCAACACTTAAAGATAGATTTCTTGCTGTTGCAGTGGGTGAATATAGAAGTATAGCAATGACTCTTTCTAAGCAAACTATTAAAGTGGACAAACGTTTTGCAGACAACAATAAAGTGTCTGATCACCACGGAATTATTCCAACAGAAGAAAAAGTTAATTTGTTAGCTTTAAGTACAGATGAGAAAAAAATATATGATTTGGTGCTTAAACGATTTTTAGCAGTGTTTATGCAACCATACGAATATTTACAAACTACGGTAAATTGTGACATAAATGGGGAAACATTTGTCACACGTGGTCGTATAATAAAATCAGAGGGATATAAAACTCTTTATAAAGATAACTTTGATGAAGATGACGAGGAAGACGACAAAAGAGAATTGCCTCCTATAAAAGAAGGCTCAACACTAAAAATTGACCGTGTAGAATACAAAACTGATAAAACTAAACCTCCTGTTAGATTTACAGAAGGTTCGTTGTTAGGAGCGATGGAAAAACCACATCAACATGTAACTATTTCATCAAACTTGGCAAAAACTTTAGGTGAAACAGGTGGTATAGGGACAGTGGCAACCCGTGCAGATATAATTGAAAAGTTGTTTAACTCGTTTTATGTGGAGAAAAACGGCAATGAAATTGTACCAACATCTAAAGGTCGTCAACTTATGGAGCTTGTTCCAGAAGACTTGAAGTCGCCGATTATGACAGCAAAGTGGGAACAAGATTTTGACCTTATTAGCAAAGGCAAGAAAAATCCAAAAGAATTTATTGACGACATGAAAAAGTATACTACAAAACTCGTAAACGATGTCAAAAATAGTTCGGCTAGATACAACCATGACAACAAAACAGGACGTAAATGTCCAACTTGTGCACAGAACTTGTTAGAAGTTAAGACAAAAATGGGGATAAACCACGTTTGTCAAGATAGAAACTGTGGATACAAAATAAATGTGAGCAAGTTTACAAATACTAAGTGTCCAAAATGTTATAAAAAACTTGAGCTTAGAGGTCCAAAAGAATCACAATCATATGTTTGTGTGAGCTGTGGATTTAAAGAAAAGTCAGACTCATTTAATAAAAAATATAGAAGTGGTAGCACTAAGGCAGACAAAAAAGCAGTGCAAAACTACATGAAGCAACAAAATAAACAAGATGAGGGGAATTTTGCATTTGCGTCAGCCTTTGCTAATTTGAAAATCGATAACGATTGATGACAAAGGGGGATTTAGCGATGAAACCTAAAGTATGTATAATTTTTACTGGTGGAACAATTTCAATGACTGTTGATGAAAAGATGGGGGCAGCAATACCAACGCTGTCAGGGGAACAAATTTTGTCTATGGTAACAAATATAGATAAAATTGCAGATATAGAAGTATTAAACTTTGCGGAGATACCAGGACCACATATGACTTTTTCAAAGTTGCTTCAACTTAAAAAAGTGGTACAAGAAAAACTTGATGAGCCTCAAATTTCAGGAGTAATCGTGACACATGGGACGGATACTTTGGAAGAAACAGCATATTTTTTAGACTTAACTATAAATCATCACAAGCCTATAGTTATGGTTGGGGCTATGCGTAGCAGTTCAGAGCTTGGATATGATGGTTCAAGCAACTTGGCTGCAGGCGTATGTACTGCAATTTCTAGCCAAGCAAGAGATAAAGGTGTTCTTGTTGTGTTAAACAACGAAGTTAATCCAGCATCAGAAGTTACAAAAACAAATACTTTATCTCTGGATACGTTTAGTTCACCATACGGTCCAGTTGGAATTGTGGATAATAATGACTTAGTGTTGTATAGAAATATTGCAAACAGGCAATATATACAAACAGATACTGTTGAGCGTGAGGTAGATTTAATTAAAGCTGTTATTGATATGGATGATAGAATGATTAGAAATTCGGTAAAAGCTGGAGCGAAAGGTATTGTTATTGAGGGGCTTGGACGTGGAAACGTTCCTATAAAAATGCTTGAGGGCATCAAATATGCATTGGCTAAAGGGGTAGTTGTTGTAATTGTATCAAGATGTAATGCAGGTCGAGTGTCACTTTCGTATGGATATGAAGGTGGTGGGCGAGAGCTTGATGAACTTGGTGCAATTATGGGTGGCGAAATGCGAGGTCCAAAAGCCAGAATAAAACTGATGTTGGCACTTGGTGCGGGAATGTCAAAAGATGAAATTAGAGATTTGTTTTAGGGGTGAATTATGATTAAAATACCAAATGATGCAATTGAAATTATTGAGAAACTTGAGGCACACGGCTTTGAAGCATATGTTGTGGGTGGCTGTGTGCGAGATACAATTATGGATAGGTCGCCAAATGATTGGGATATCGCAACGTCGGCGACCCCGTCCCAAGTTAAAAAAGTGTTCAAACGCACATATGATACAGGTATTGAGCATGGCACAGTGACCGTAATTGTGGATACAGAACATTTTGAAGTAACAACTTATCGCACAGAAAATACGTATACTGACCATAGGCGACCAAGTGGTGTAAATTTTGTTGATGATATAAATACGGATTTATCAAGACGTGATTTTACGATTAATGCAATTGCATACCACCCAAAGCGTGGATTTATTGACCCGTATGGTGGAATTGAAGATATAAAAAGTAAGTGTATTCGCTGTGTTGGAGATGCAAATGAGAGATTTTCTGAAGATGCACTAAGAATACTTAGAGCAATTAGGTTTTCGGCACAACTAGATTTTATTATAGATGAGCCTACAACCCAAGCTATAATTAAATTGGGTCATTTGCTAAAATTTATTAGTAAAGAAAGAATTCGAGATGAATTTACAAAAACGCTATTATCAAACAAACCAAATACTATAAATAACATACAGTGTTTGGGGCTTATGAAATATATTTCGGCAGAGCTAGATAGTCCTGATATTACGATAGAATTTGTATCACCAAACGCTAAAAATTTACGATATAGCGAATTATTTTTAAAACATGGCATATCGTTTGATATTGCTCAAAAGATGTTGCGTGACCTTAGGTGGGACAACCAAACGATTAAGCAGGTGGGTCTTATAATAAAATATTATGAGTATCCTATTACTGATAAAATTGAGGTTAAGCGACTGTTAAGACAAATGGGCAGAAATGTTTTTGAGGAAATGTTGCAACTTAGAGGATTACAGAATAAATTTCCTGAGGCTTACAACGAATGTTTTACAATCGCTGACCTTGAAATTTCTGGTGAAGATGTGATTGCAACTGGTATACCAAAAGGTAAAATAATTGGGGAGAAACTTGAGATGGCACTTGAGCATGTGCTCAAATTTCCAGAGGATAATAAAAAAGAAATATTGCTTAAATTACTGTAAACACTATGTTTGTGGCTTTTTGTAAAAATTGGATCACAAAAATAAAGGGGATAGCGAGTTGCTGTCCCCTTGTTTAATTAAAATGTTGGTACGATAAAAATATCACCAGTTCCAACGATTGTTGCATACATTTCTGTTGGTGTATACGGACTTTGCACTAAATTAACTGTTGTAGATTTACCGTCAAATGTTTTTACAGTAATGCTAAATAGTGGATTATCCAAACTGTACATAGATTTTATTTCATCAGTTGCCTCCGCAGTGACAAATTCAACTGCACGAGTTTGTTGCAAAAATTTCACAAAAGTATTACAACCTTCTTCTGATAATGTGTTAGATGTTGCATAATATGCCTCATCAACATTATTAATTGTAATTTTATGCGATTGATTGTTTGTAACAACTACTATTTCACTTGTGTCAGCTATATCAAATGGTAAATATTCTTTTGTTCTCCAAACATTTAAATTTGCTGAAAGTTGGTCGAAGTGATATTTATCTATAACACATATGCTATCAAGATACGATAAGTGCACATAATACTGCGAACCTGATGCAATTTTACCAAGTGTTATTGAAAATTCTGCTCCTGTTTCATCTGAAAGTGTTAGCTTTTTAGAATCTGATGTTATCCCATATGATGCCAAATCTTGCGTAGTTTCTACTGGTTCAAAAATTGAACTATCTGTAATTGTTACCAAGGTATTATAAATGTAGGTTGAATCTGCAACAATATTGTTATGGTTTGTTATTATCCATTGTTTATCTTCCAATTTTATATTTATCGACGAATCGTAATGAGAAAAAGATACATTTGTAATTTGCTGTGGTAGCCCATCAATTAAAATTTGGTCGTAACTGTCGGCAGTTATAGCAAACGACGGTGACGAATATGTCGGTGGTGCTGAATAATAAAACAACAACGCCATAGATGCTAAAAATAAAGCTATGGGTATCCCCCATTGTTTATTAGACACTTGAAATTCCTCCTTAACTATACTAGATGAATTTATTATATCATTTTATCAGAAAAATATGAAGTAAAAATAAAAAATAGATATTTTTTAGATAGGATTGTCATATAAATTAAAAGACTATGTAAAAGTTGGTTAAATAAGGGGGGAAAATTTTGAAAACACTACCAAATGATTTGCGAAGTCAGTAT
>LNZQ01000002.1 GCA_002007315.1 Epulopiscium sp. Nele67-Bin004 | reverse complement strand
ACTCAAAACAAGTTGCATACCTTGTTCCGACTACGATTTTGGCACAGCAACATTATGAACGATTTGTTGAACGAATGGAAGAAAACGGGATACATGTAGGGTTGTTGTCACGTTTTAGAACGCCAAAGCAAACGAAAGATACTATTGATTTATTGCACCGTGGACAAATAAATATCGTTATTGGTACGCATAGGCTGCTCTCAAAAGATGTAAAATTTAATGATTTGGGCTTAGTAATTATTGATGAAGAACAACGATTTGGAGTAACACACAAAGAAAAACTAAAACAATTTAGAACAGAAGTAGATGTATTAACGTTAACGGCAACCCCTATACCTCGTACGCTCCATATGAGTTTGATAGGTATACGAGATATGAGTATTATTGAAGAAGCCCCTCAAGATAGACGTCCCGTACAAACATATGTTATGGAATATAGTGACGAGTTTATTAAAGATGCTATTAATCGTGAAATAAACAGGTCTGGGCAAGTGTACTTTTTGTACAATCAAGTAAAAAACATAGAAGAAAAATGTATGCAAATTAGTAAAATGGTTCCTGCTGCAAAAGTTGCTTATGCACATGGGCAAATGAGTGAACGAGAGCTTGAAAAAATAATGATAGATTTTACAAACAAAGAAATAACAGTACTTGTTTGCACGACTATTATAGAAACAGGGCTTGATATCGCAAATGCAAACACTATTATTATTAATGATGCAGATAAAATGGGACTGAGCCAATTGTATCAGCTTAGAGGGCGTGTTGGGCGTTCGGATAGAACTGCTTATGCTTATCTTATGTACAAAAAAGACAAAGCACTAAAAGAAGATGCCGAAAAACGTCTGCAAGCTATGAAACAGTTTACACAACTTGGAGCAGGATTTAAAATTGCTATGCGTGACTTGGAAATTCGAGGAGCAGGTGACCTACTTGGGGCAAGACAACATGGTCATATGGAGCAAGTTGGGTATGATTTATACTCAAAAATGCTTAAAGAAGCTATACTAGCAGAGCAGGGCGAAGAAATTCAAATACCAATTGACACTACAATTGAAATGAAAATTAATGCTTATATTCCTCAAAATTATATTCATTCGGAAATGCAACGTTTAGACATTTACAAAAAAATTGCAGGCATTAGAAACGAGCAAGATGTTGAAGATATAATTGATGAATTGGTTGATAGATATGGGGATATACCGCTATATTTAAACAATTTGATAGATATTGCAATCATAAAAGCGTTGGCTAACAAATTAGAAATATCGTTAATATCACATAATCAACACATTATAGTGATAAAATTTGATGAAGTGGTAAACTTAGATCCAGAGATATTACCACAAGTGGCAAAACTTCATAATGCAAAAATATCATTAGGCAAGCAAGTAGCTATCGCCTTTAACGTTAAAGACATAAAAAGAAGTGAAATTTTAAAGTTTATAAAAAACATACTAAAAACTATGGAAGGGTTTGCAAACCCTCAAAAATAAGGAGAGAACGAAATGAAAAGAAAAGGTTTAATATTAGCGGCACTTATGTTAGGGGTAACATCTTTAATAGGTTGCTCATCAGATCAAACAACAAACAGTACAACAGTACAACAAACAACTGCAAATAGTGCATCAAATGCAGATCTTAGCCAAGACGTTGTTGCTGTAATTAACGGAGTGGAAATTCCAGAGTCATTGTACAGAACTTATTTATGGAGTGCACAAAGTTTTTTTGAAATGCAAATGGGTACAGATATCGGAACAATAATGGACATTGAGATTGAAGGGCAAACTATCGCAAGCCTTGCAAAAGAAAGAGCACTAGACTCAGTGCTACTTGCTGTAGTAGTAACTGACGTTGCTGACTCAATAGGTGCAAATCTAACTGATGATGAGCAAGCACTAATCGCACAACAAGCAGCAGACTTTATGGCTATCAATGGGGAAATTGCAAACACATACTTGTTTACTCAAGATGACGTTGAAAAACTGTTGATTGGAGCTGAATTATCTACAAAAGTTCAAGAAAAACTTGGTGAAAGCTATATGCCATCAGAAGAAGAAATCGTGGAAAATGTTGAGGCAGCACGCTCAAGCTATGAACTTGTAACAGCAAGACACATTTTAATTTCAACACTAGATGATTTTGGGCAAGTGCTTGACGATGAAGCAAAAGCTGAAAAAGAAGCGTTAGCACAAGAGTTGTTAGACCGTGTTAAAAGCGGTGAAGATATTGGGCAGTTAGCGGCTGAATATTCAGAAGACCCAGGTTCGGCACTGGCAAATGGAGAATACACTTTCTACCGTGGCGAAATGGTTGCACCTTTTGAAGAAGCGGCATTTGGTTCAAATGAGGGTGAAATTTGGCCAGAGCTAGTTGAGTCAACTTTTGGATATCACATTGGGCAAACGATAGTTCACATTGCAGCTGATGACAACCAAATCAGAGAAGAATATATTGCGTTTGCAAGAATTATATTTGCAGAGCAAGAGCTTATGGATCTTATGGATTCGGCAGTTGTAGAAAAAACAGATGCTTTTGAAGATGTTTATATTATAACAAGAGAAGAACCACTTCAATAAAAATAAAAAACAGGTAGACTGCAAACATTTGCTTACAGTCTACCTGTTTAATTTTGTGTTACAATATTTTGCAAAATTTGAGTCTTTCTATTTATGACGATTTATAGTAGAATAGTAGTAAACAAATTTGATAGGAAAGAGTTGATTACAATTAATAAAGAATTAGTTTTTGGACTAGACATTGGAACTAGGACGATAATAGGAGTTGTAGGCTATCAAACAGAAACCAAGTTTGTTGTGGTAAAAAGTGTTCGAGTTGAACATCAAGAGCGTGCCATGATGGACGGACAAGTACATGACATAGAAAAAGTTGCCTATACGGTTAAAATAGTTAAAGAAACGCTCGAAAAAGAAGTTGGACAAAATCTTACAGAAGTTGCAATTGCAGCAGCAGGAAGGGTACTTAATACGCAAGTTATACAAATTGATAAAACATACGATGAACCAATAAAACACACACGTATGGACGTTGACGCCCTAGAGCTTTACGCAGTTGAACTAGCTAAAGAGGCACTTGAAAAAGAAGTAAACGAAAGTTCGGACAATTATTTTTGTGTTGGACATTCTGTAATGCACTATTATTTAGAAGGATATTTAATTACTAATCTTGAGGGACACAGAGGAAAAAGTGTTAGCGTAAAACTTCTCGCAACATTTTTACCAAAAACAGTCGTTGAAAGTTTGTACGCAGTAACAGACTTAGTGGGACTTGAAGTAAAACATCTGACACTAGAGCCGATTGCCGCAATGAATGCGATTATCCCACAACATTTGCGAATGTTAAACCTTGCATTAGTCGACGTTGGAGCAGGAACATCAGATATCGCAATAACTAAAGATGGAACCGTGTTAAGTTATGGAATGATACCTTTTGCGGGTGACAAAATAACAGAAACATTAGTACAAAAATATTTAATTGATTTTAACACAGCCGACAGAATTAAACAAGAAGTTATAACGAATGATATTATTGAATTTTCTGATATAATGGGTTATGAATACAGTGTTAAAAAAGGTGAAATTTTGGCACTTATCGAACCAGTTATAACTAATCTTGCAAATATGATAGGTGAAAAAATTCTTGAACTTAATAATGAAGTACCAAAAGCAATATTTTGCGTTGGAGGGGGTAGCCAAGTTATCGGCTTAACTGAAAAAATAGCTGAAAAAGTGGGGCTTGACCCACAGCGTGTGGCACTTAGACATGGAGAACAAGTTGAAGCAATTGAAGATAAAATTATGGCTGTTGAAGGTCCACAAATGGTGACACCTTACGGAATATGTATTGTTGGGGCACAAGCTAAAAAAGAGCAAGTTATCGTGTTAGAAGTCAACAAAATTAATGTGCAACTTCTCGAAACAAACGGAATTTCAGTTTTAGATGCACTTATTGAAGCTGGATATGAGCATACAAATTTATTTCCAACTAGAGGAAGTAGTTTGATGTTTAAAATTAATGGCGAACGTTGTAAAGTTAGGGGTAGCCTAGGAGAAGTTGGTACAGTAATATTAAATGGTACAGAAGTTGGACTTGCTGATAAAGTTAAAAATGCAGATAAAATTACAATTACTCCTGCTGAAAATGGCAAAAATGGCTCGGCAACACTTTTGGAGTTTACAGAAGATATAGTTAAGGTTACAATTGAGGGTGACCCAGTAGAACTTCCTATATTTTTGAAACAAGGCGATGTATTAGATTTTAACTATCAAATACAACCAAATGACGATTTAATACGTATTGGTTCTAAAGATTTGGACATGCTAATACAATTTTTTACTAATAGTAGTGGTTCTAATGTATTAGTTAATGGTGAAAAGGTCGATAAAAAGTATGTACTAAAGCAAAATGACAAAATTACTTTAGTATCAGCACAAAAAGAAACAAAACCAGCAGTTGAGCCAAAACCAAAAGTTGAAAGTACACCAGTTGTTGAGCAAACACCGATAGTAGAGCATAAGCCAGTAATAGAACACAAACCCAAAATAGAGCCAGCGATAGAGTATAAACCTTTATCACGCCCAGAGCCTATACCGAGCTTTATTGCAAAAACAGAGCCACCTAAAGCGACTACACCAAAGGTAGACCCTCTAATTAAAAGTTTAGAGTCGTTACAGTCACCATCAGCTCCAGTATCAACATCACCTTTTGGTAGCAGTAGAAATGAATTTTTGACGGTTGAGGCGAATGGCAAAACTATTATGATGCCAAACAAGCCTGGCACAATGTTTGTAAGTGTATTTGATCATTTGGATTTTAACTTGAAAGCAAAAAAAGGTAACATTTGTCTAAAATTAAATGGCAAAGACGCAGCATTCACCGATACACTTAAAAACGGTGATAAAATCCAAGTGTATTGGGAAGATTAAAACGAGAGGTGATAAAATGGAAAAGATATTTGAGTATTTCGAGAAAATTAGTGCAATACCTAGAGGGTCAGGACAAGAAAAAGCTATAAGTGATTATATGGTTGAGTTTGCAAAAAGCTTAAACCTAGAAGTTAAACAAGATGATGCATACAATGTTTATATTTATAAGCCAGCAACAGCAGGATACGAAAACAGCCCAACTGTTATTTTGCAAGGTCATTTAGACATGGTTTGGGAAAAAGACAACGATACAGAATTTGACTTTATGACTCAAGGCATAAATATGTATAGAGAAGGTGACTGGATACATGCAAAAGGAACTACACTAGGTGCAGACAACGGGGTTGCTATTGCATATCAAATGGCAGTTCTTTCTGATAACACGCTTGAACACCCAGCAATTGAGTGTTTTATGACGACAGAAGAAGAAACTGGTATGGGTGGAGTTGCAAATATGCACCCAGAATATTTGTCAGGTAGAATACTGCTTAACATGGATACAGGAACTGAAGGTAAATTGCTTGTAAGTTGTGCAGGTGGGGCAAGATGTAGCTTAACGTTGCCAATAACTTGGAGTAAAGCACCTGAAGGTTATTCATGCCATAAAATCCGTGTGAGAAACCTTGTTGGTGGACACTCAGGCGGAGAAATTCACCATGAGAGAGCAAATGCAAACGTGCTTATGGGGCGTATACTTGAGCAACTAGAAGATGATATTTATTTATCATCAATAAACGGTGGATCAAAAGATAACGTTATAACTAGAGAATGTGAAGTTATACTTTTTGCAAAAGATGAGAGCAAACTAAAAGAAACTTTACAAAAGTTGCAATCAACTTTTAGAGCGGAATATATGACACAAGACCCAGATATAACACTTACGCTTGAAAGTGCAAGTGCAGAGTCGATTAGCGACACAAAAATTATAGACTTGTTAAGAATATTACCTAATGGTGTACAAGGTATGAGTCACCAAATCGAAAACTTGGTAGAAACATCATTAAACATTGGTGTAATTGAAACGACAGCTGATGAAATTAAAGTTACGATATCGCTAAGAAGTTCTGTTGAATCAAGAAAAACAGAATTGTTATCAAAACTGAAAAAAATTGCAGGTGCTGTTCAAGGAGTAGAGTTTGAGGCAGGGGCACATTACCCAGCTTGGTCATACAAAGAAGATTCAGTTCTTAGGGGGAAGGCTCAAGAAGTGTATAAAAGAATGTATGGAAAAGATGCGAAAATCGAGGCAAAACACGCTGGCTTAGAATGTGGATTTCTTTCAGAAAAGCTGTCGGGCGTTGATATAATTTCTATTGGACCAAACATGCATGATATACATTCTCCTCAAGAACGTGTTAGTATCAGTTCTATGACAAGAGTCTATGAGTATGTGACAGAGTTGTTGAAAGAGCTAAAATAATCTGTTAAATGAGATTTGAAAAAAACAATAAATATTTCAATATCTGCATATATACTATTACAAGTGTTATAGTTGTTGCATTGTTAATCGTATGTATGTTAAAATTAGATATTATACTAGATGGGGTTTTTGGCATAATAAGGCGAATTTTATCAATGTTTACGCCGTTATTTATTGGTTTTTTTATAGCATATTTAGTTGATCCGTTTGTTGATGTGTATCTAGGAAAAATTAAATATATTGGTGAAAGCAAAAAGCGAGCATTTGCAACTTTGTTTGCAATTATTACTATTATATGTATATTTGGGTTATTTATAATGATGATAGTGATGAACATGCGAAACGTATTAAATGAAACTAGCATTGAGAATATAGCCGAAACGATAAATGCATATTTGGAGATGTTTAACCAATCAGTTGAAAATATGGTGACATCATCAAATGTGGAAAGCGTGTCAGCAGTTATAAGGCAACTACTAACAAAAATATACAGCTTTATTGATGGAATTGTTAATAACTTCACCCAAGGCATAGTGGACACTTTGACGGCTTTGGGTGAGAGTGTTATAGATATAGTGTTAGGAATAATAATAGCTGTATATTTGATTTTGGACAAACCCAAATTGTTAAAAATTTGGAACAATATATTAAAAATAATTTGCAAAAATAAATTGTACAAAGAACTTACTGAGATAGGACGAGCTATTAATACAGTAATGACAGGCTATATTAGAGGACAAATTTTAGATGCATTAACTATGGCGATATTAACTAGTATTGTACTAACAATTATTGGTTTAGATTTTGCGGTAATAATTGGTGTAGTAGCAGGAGTTTTTAATATAATTCCTTATTTTGGTCCGATTGTTGGATTAGTATTGGCTGGGGTTATAGGTGCAGTAGGTGCAGAACCACAAAAAGGGCTTTACGCAATAATAGCAGTGTTAGCATTGCAACAACTGGATGCTTGGGTGATTGTGCCAAAAATCATAGGTGAAAACGTTAAGTTGCACCCGATTGTTGTATTGTTGGCTATAGTTGTTGGTGGAGAACTTTTTGGAATTTGGGGTATGCTGGCGGGAGTGCCTGTAGTTGCATTAATAAGAGTTGTTATAATAAGATATTTTGGAAATATATTTAGTCCAGAATATGAGGTATAGGGGGCAGTTGCCCCTATACTAAATTAGCTTGATGGAATACTTTTTTACCTTTTTGTATCATTAATGCTCCATCAACAAATATTTCTGGTGTAATTACAAATTTTATATCAGAAACAGTTTTGCCATCAAGTTTTACTCCGTTTTGTTCAACAAGACGACGTGCTTCGCTTTTTGATTTAACTAGTTCGGTTGTAGATACAAGAAACGTTAATATATCTATTCCATTTTCAATATCAGCTTTAGGAATATCTGTTGTAGGCAGTGAGCCAGTAGCACCGTTGCCCGTAAATGCAGCTTTTGCGGCTTCATCAGCTTTTTTTGCTTCAGCTTCACCATGTACAATTTTGGTAACTTCAAAAGCTAGAATTTCTTTTGCTTTATTAATTTCAGCACCCTCTAGAGATGATAAACGGTTAACTTCGTCCATAGGAATAAAAGTTAATAATGATAAACATTTTTTAACATCAGCATCTGCAACATTTCTCCAATATTGATAAAACTCGTAAGGAGAAGTTTTTGCTGGGTCAAGCCAAATAGCACCACCAACAGTTTTACCCATTTTAACGCCCTCGCTAGTTGTTAATAGAGTAAGTGTTAGCCCAAATGCTGTATCTCCATGAAGACGACGTACAAGTTCTACGCCACCAAGAATGTTAGACCACTGGTCATTTCCACCAAGTTGTAGCTTGCACCCGTGTTGTCTATACAATTCTAAAAAGTCATACGATTGCATAATCATATAATTGAACTCTAGAAAAGATAAACCACGTTCAAGACGTTGTTTAAAACATTCAAAAGATAACATTCTATTTACTGAGAAATGAACACCAACTTCTCTAAGAAGTTCAACATAGTTAAGTTTTAGAAGCCAATCAGCATTATTTACAATTATAGCTTGGTCATTTTCAAAATCAATAAATTTAGAAAATTGGGTTTTAAAACAATTTACATTGTGGTTTATAGATTCAACAGTTAACATTTGTCGCATATCTGTTTTACCACTTGGGTCGCCAACCATACCTGTACCGCCACCCATAAGTGCAATTGGTTTGTGCCCTGCATCTTGCATGTGTCGCATAGCCATAATAGTTGCAAAGTGACCAACATGTAAGCTATCAGCAGTGGGATCAAACCCTATATAAAAAGTAACTTTTTCTTTGCCAAGAAGCTCTCGTAGTTCAGCTTCGTGGGTTGTTTGTTGTATGAAACCACGTTCCATTAGTGTGTCGAATACGTTCATAATTTGTTTTCCTCTTTTCTTAAAGTGAAGTACAATAAATAATATCATAGCATACAACCTTTTTCAAGTAGCATAGAAAAAATTTAGTCATATCATAGTAAAGTAATATCTAAAAAAAAGGAGAAAGAACATGAAAATAATTAGAAATACTCAACCAGTAGTAGGAAGTGTCTGTGACGCAGAAGGTGTTTCGTTCGGGATTTATGTAAATGATTTACCAAATATTAAGCTTAATATACATGAAAATGTAAATGATGACGCTATTTTTAGCTATGTATTAGAGCGAGACAAAGATTCATATGGTGACTTTTTCTATACAAAGGTGGAAGGTCTTAGTGAGGGCTATTACTACACTTGGAGCGTTCAGTTTGAAGGGAGAGAACATTTCTTGATTGACCCATATGGGATAGAAGTAGTGCGTGAAGAAAATGGACGATATTTCAATAAAATAGCCAAACTAGTTCCAAATGACACAACTAGGCTACATATACCTTGGGAAGAAACTATCATATACGAAGTGCATGTAGGGCATTTTACAAAAGACGAAACGTCAGGTGTTGATGAAGCAGGAACGTTTAACGGAATGATTGAAAAGTTTGATTACCTAAAAGATATGGGAGTTACTACTCTTGAGTTGTTGCCAATATACTTGTGGAACAGACACACGCTAGTAAATAGACACCCTGTGACGCATGAGCTTTTAAAAGACGTATGGGGATACAACCCTATAAGCTTTTTTGCATTAGACCCAGTGTATATGACAGACAAAGAAAATTTGCGTGATAATTTTAAAGCGTTTGTTAGAGCGGCACATGACAAAGGATTAGAGATTGTGCTTGACGTTGTGTATAACCACACAGGCGAAGGTGGCGAAGGTGGTCCGATATTTAACTTTAAAGCGTTAAATCGCCACGCATATTACAGACATTATCATGAGTGGTATATGAACTGTTCAGGAACAGGAAATACGTTAAATACATCAAATTTATTGGTGCAGGAATTAACAATTGCAAGTTTAAGATATTGGGTTGTTGAAATGGGTGTAGATGGATTTAGATTTGACCTTGCATCTATTTTGGGGCAAAGTGAAGATGGAAACTGGAGTTATGAGTCGTTAATCAAAAAGATTAAAGAAGACCCAATTTTATCAAACGTAAAACTTATTGCAGAGAGTTGGGACGCAAAAGGTAGATATGATGTTGCAAAAATGCCGTATCCATACCATGAGTGGAGTGATGTCTTTAGAGATTGCGTTAGACAATTTGTTAAAGGTGATAAAGGGCTTATCAACTTAGTTGCAACTTGTATAGTAGGAAAAGAATTACATTCATTAAATAACGCATCAAGTTGTTTGCCAGTGCACTATGTGACAGCTCATGACGGGTTTACGCTTTGGGACTTAGTTAGTTACAATGATAAGCATAACTTCTTTAATGGCGAAAACAACAGAGATGGTAGTAACAACAACTATAGCTGGAACAGTGGCTTTGAAGGTGAAACTGAGGACGAAAACATTTTCAATCTAAGAATAACTAGAGTAAGAACGTTTTTAGGTATGTTGATATTTAGCAAAGGTGTGCCTATGATTGTTATGGGTGACGAAGGCGGAAGAACGCAAGGTGGGAACAACAACGCATTTTGCCAAGATAATGAGCTAGTTTGGTTTAACTGGGAGAGACAACAAGAATTTGGTGATTTGTATGAGTTTGTTAAAAAGGCTATCGCTTTAAGAAAAACGTTAAATTGGTATTATGAAAACGATGATACGTCGTTAAGTTGGCACGGAACACGCCTAAATGACCCAGATTGGAGTTATTACTCAAGAAGTATCGCTTGGTCAATCGCTGAGGAAGATAAACAAGTTTATTTTGTGGTGAATAACTATAGCGACTCGTTAGAGTTTGAGTTGCCAGAGGCGAAGTATGGTTGGAAAGTGTATTTAAGCAATGATGGTAAAACAGACGGTGAAGAACTTGAGGGTAACAACTATAACGTTGGATCATTTAGTTTTGCAGTTTTAGTAGACGAAGAATAAAAAATTAGCCCATGACTTTTGTAGGTCATGGGTTTTTTATTATATATTTAATTTTGAGATAACTTCTTCAACGAAGTCGAGTGATATATCTAGCTTATTTGAGATATCTTTAGAAGTATACTCGCACTCGGTATATAGTGTTTCTATTTTGCCTTCTAATTTAGCAGTAGCAACTTCTTGTTGAACTTTAGAAAGTTCTTGTTGGACGCTAGAAACTTTTTCCATAAATATTTTAAGATTTTCTTTAGTTTGAGTGATTTCTTCTCTATATCCTGAAATTTGTTCGGAAAATGTCATTTTAAACTCACCTATCCTTTCTATTGAGCCTCCAAAAAAGGAACTATCAAAATACATAATTAATTCGCCTAAAACAGATATAACTAAATCAATATCTCTATCTGCTATTTCATCAGTTAGCAATGAAATTTGTGAAAGTATATTTTTTGTATCTGATAAAAAACTATTTTTAAGGTGTTCCAATTCCGATGGAATATTTTCTACCTCGGATAATTTTAACCTATATTCAAATATAAGTATAGGCAATAAATTATAAAGTTTTCTGTTGAAAACATCTTGTATATTAAGTTCCCAAAGTTTTAACTCTTTAACTTGTATACCTGCCACTTTTTCGTTTTTCCACCAAATTTCATAATGGTTAGGTCGTGGATTATTTTTATTATTTTCTAAGAAAATTACTGATTGTTCTGGTATTTGAATTTTATAAACTCCTGTTTCTGGATTAATACTTAAATTATTTATGCCTATTTCTAGTCCATACCTAGCAAATCTAATAGCCATATTATCGTGTGATGTTTGTAGCTCTATTTGATAATAGCTGTCTTTGATTTTAATAACTATATCGGCACGCAAAACTTCAAATCTGAAAGTATCTCGTATTGCCTCAGTAGATAAAAAAGTTATATCGGCGTCTGTTAACTCGCCAGATAAATATTGGTTACGATAATTTGTTTTATATAAGTCATCAATTGTTCCTAAAAACATTCGTGGTGATGACTCAAATAGTCGTTTCAATATTGCGTCAAGTTTAACTCTATCACGTTGACCAAGTTTTTTTACTTTTTTCTCAGGTATGCCTAATAGATGTGAGATAGATTCATTTGTATCGAATATAGGTTCTAGTGCACGAATTAAGTCTTTTAGCTGGTCAGTACTAATATTATTAATTAGCTTGACTAATTGTGAGGCAACTTGTTGTTGTTTAGTAAGTGTTTCGGGGTTGTCAGCGGTAGTTTGCATATTTCCTCCTTACAGTATAGTGTATTCTCATTATTATATACTAATTTAAGTCATATTTACAATATGCATGTTGTCAAGTATAATTGATAAAAACTAAATTAAGAATAGCATCTAATAGGAGGGATTTTAGACGAGCATTTTTGGCTAACAGAGGATTTGTACTGATTTCTCCTATACTAATACCCCTAATAATAGTGTATGTATATAACTGGCTACGAGATAGACAAGTAATGCTAAATACAGCAACCAATTTAGTAGTAGTGTACTTAGTTGTATGGATGATAGTAAGAAATTTGGATTAGAGGAGGGATAAAATGAACAAATAATTATAAATAAAAGCCTTATAGTAACTATCCGTTGCTACAAGGCTTTTTTATTTATGCTATTGAATAGAGTCGTTTGAAACTCTACCAAATAAAGTAAGCGAGTAAATTCCGCTAATACCAATAACAGCGTAAATAACTCGGCTTATCCAACTTGCCATACCTCCAAATAATGCTGCCACAAGGTCAAATTGGAAAAACCCAATCAATCCCCAGTTTATAGCACCTATAACAACAAGTGCTAATGCGATATAGTCAAAAGTTTTTGTATTCATAGACTTGCCACCTTTCTTATAATAAGCGATAATAGTTATAGTATTACAAAAAAGCATGATTTTTATTCATGCAATAAGGAGCGTTTAAATGTATAATAAATATTCAGACTATTTAAAAAATAAATACGGAGAAAAAGTTTATAAAATCCCGATTGACCTTGGCGGAACATGCCCTAACCGAGATGGCACAAGCGGTCATGGCGGTTGCACATTTTGTGGAGATGATGGCGTTGGATATGAAACTCACAAAGAGAGTATTACAGACCAAATAAACCGAAACATACAATATATAAGCAAACGTTATAAAGCTAAATATTTTATTGGCTACTTGCAAAACTATAGCAATACTTACATGAAAAAGGAACAATTGGAAAATGTTTTATCAGAGCTTAGACACCCCGACTTTGTAGGGATAAGCATTTCAACACGTCCAGACTGCATAAGTGATGAATATTTGCAAATTATAAAAAACTACCAAAACGAAACTAATTTAGATGTTTGCATAGAACTTGGACTTCAAACGGCAAACTATAAATCACTCGAAAAAATAAATAGGGGTCATGGGCTTGCCGAGTTTATTGATGCAACATTACGTGTAAAACGATTTGGGTTTTCAGTGTGTGCTCATCTTATATTAAATTTGCCTTGGGACGACGAAGCAGATGTTATTGAAAATGCTAAGCTTATGAGTGCGTTACAAGTTGACTTTGTTAAACTTCATGCACTATATATAGTAAAAAATACGACGATGTGCACCCAATATGAAAACAACGAAATAGAAATGATAACTGAAGAACAATATAAACAACGAGTAATATTATTTCTTAGATATTTATCAAAAGATATAGTGATGCAACGTATTATAGGGCGTGTTCCAGAAGAATTTTCAGTATTTGCAAACTGGGGAACAAGCTGGTGGAAAATACATGATGACATAGTTGAGGCGATGCAAAACAACAATTATGAACAGGGCGATTTATGCGATTATTTGAATGGAAAAGCACTTAAAAACATGGTATAAAACCGATAGTTTGTCTATATTATAGACATAAGGGGTGAGGCGTATGTTAGATAGAAAAATGCGAGAAATTAGTTACAATATGAGCAGAAAAAAAGAAAAGAAACATTCATCAAGCAGGTCTATAAATTCGGCATATATAAACTACACAAAATTGCCACCAGGAGCGAAGCCAGTAAAACAAATACCACAAACTGCTTATCCAGCAGGATCAGCAACGACAAGTGCTAGAAAGCGTCAAAAACAATCCGAAAATCAACTAATCGTTGCTTTAGTGTTAGCTGTATTATCGTGTATATTATTATTTACTAGTTGTTTTAGCAGTGGTGAAGATGGAATAGAAGATATTGATGCAATCGAAACGACAACTATTGTAAACGAAGTTGTTACAGGATTTTTGGACTTGCAAGAGGAGGAGGTGAGCGATATTATCGACTATGCCATGAGTGTGCACAAGCCAATAGATTTGGGGCTTGCAATTTGGCATGTTGAGTCACTTCAAGGGGCATCAACGTCCGAAATAAAATCACTTATAAAATTAGGTGTAGAAAGCGAAAAATACAAAGAATATCAAGAGGTATACGCCCAGTTTGTATATGATATAAAATATTTTTTGGTTGGGGATAATCGTGACTATGTATATGAAGAACATGACTGGGGAGATAACTCGGTCATTATTCTTGACCCCAAAAATACCGCAAACACAACTGAAGTAATAAGCATGACAGACGGCACCGTCGTAAAATTGGGCTGGGAAGAACAAACTGGCTACACAATTTATATACAAAGTGATGGAGGTGCTATATTTTGCTACGGATACTTAGAAACGCTACCTACTTCTATAACAGAAGGAAGTTATATAACAGCAGGAAGTCAGCTTGGTATGATGAGCAATCGTAACGGAATTACTGAAGGTCAAGTAGGTAATATTAATGTAGGTGTTTACCTAGAAACATTTGTGATGTATAATGAGGAGTGGACATCTATACAAATACTACCATTTGTTAAACGTGTGGAAGACAGAAAAGCCGACGTTAGATGGATAACATAACAATGCAAAGGACAAACACTTATGAAATTACCACAACAATTTGAAGACAAGATGAAAATCTTGCTAGGAGATGAATTTGATGACTATATCAAATCTTATGACAACCCAAAATATCAAGGAATACGTATAAACACAAGCAAAATTTCTATGGATGAGTGGGAGAAAATCAATCCTTTTAGTAACTTACAGCCTGTGCCGTGGTGCAAGGAAGGATTTTATTATTTTGATGAAAGACCGGCAAAGCACCCGTTTTATTATGCAGGATTATATTATATTCAAGAGCCAAGTGCTATGTCAACAGCCGAATTTTTGCCAGTAGATAGTGGAGATATAGTGCTTGATTTGTGCGCAGCACCTGGTGGAAAAAGCACACAAGTTGGGGCAAAATTAGCAGGAACAGGAGTTTTAGTATCAAATGATATTAGTGCCAGTCGTGCAAAAACTCTAGCAAAAAATATAGACGCTTTTGGGCTAAAATATGCAATGGTTGTTAGTGAAGACCCGTCAAAACTTGCGGGGGCATGGCAAAATACATTTGATAAAATTATAATTGACGCCCCATGTTCTGGTGAGGGCATGTTTAGAAAAGACCCTGAGGCTATAAAAAGTTGGGAAAAATATGGTGTGAAGTATTTTTGCGATATCCAAAAAACTATTTTAGATGATGCCTCGGTTATGTTAAAAGAAGGTGGAAACATTGTATATTCAACGTGTACTTTCTCGCCAGAAGAAAATGAACAAATGATATGTGATTTTTTGGACAGACACCCAGAGTTTGAGGTAGAACCCCTTGTGGCAATAGGCGGGATAAGTCCAGCAAGAAAAGATTGGTGTAGCAAAAAGGAGCTTGAAGGAGCTGTTAGACTTTGGCCGCATAAAATAGATGGAGAAGGTCATTTTATATGTTTACTTAGGAAGAAATTTGGAAATAATATAAAAAATAGCATGTTAAAACCAACACAACAAATTAAACATTATAAAGAGATAGCTGATTTTATAACTAAACATACTTATATTAATATATCTGAATTTGTGTTAGAAAAAGATGGTAGAGTGTATATAGTTAGTGAAGAAATGCCAGAGCAAAATAAAATTAGAATGCATAGAAGTGGACTGCTTTTAGGTGAGATGAAAAAAAATCGTTTTGAAGTGTCTCACACAGTAGCTGTTGCATACAAAAAAGAAATGTATAAAAATACGATAGAACTTGATTACGATAGTGCGGTCAAATATTTAAAAGGTGAAACACTTGTGCTTGATGCACCACAAGGTTATCATGTTGTGTGTATTCAAGGATATCCGCTTGGTTGGGTTGTATCGCAAAATGGACGTTTGAAAAATAAATATCCAGCAAATTTAAGAATGATGGGGTAAACAAATGAGATTAGATAAATATTTAGGGCATGCAGGGATTGGAACTAGAACAGAAATACAAAAAATGATAAAGAAAAAGCTTGTAAGAGTTGATGGAGTTGTTGTAAATAAGCCAAATATGGCTATAAATCCAGACACCCAACAAGTGTATTTTAACAATCAACTTATAGAATATAAAGAGTTTTACTACTTTATATTAAACAAGCCAGCAGGAGTTATTAGTGCAACAAGTGATTCTATGCATGAAACAGTAATTGACTTGTTGTATGAAGAAGACCAAAACAAAAAAGTTGCACCTGTTGGGCGTCTTGACAAAGACACTGAAGGCTTACTGATACTAACAAACGACGGGAAAATGACGCACAAATTGTTGTCGCCAAAAAAGCATATCGAAAAAGTATACTATGCTGTTGTATCTGGGAAACTTGTGCCTAATGCAGTGGAACAATTTGAAAATGGAATAACACTAGAAGATGACACGGAGTGTAAACCAGCAGGGCTTGAAATTATTTCACAAGATGAAGATGAGGCGGAAGTTTTTGTTACATTAACAGAGGGAAAATTTCATCAAGTTAAGCGAATGATAAATGTTGTTGGAGGCGAAGTTACATTTTTACAACGTGTTAAAATGGGTAACTTAGAACTACCTGATGACTTAGAATGTGGAGAATACCGAGAACTTACCGAAGAAGAATTACGATTATTGCAAGGAGAAGATGATGTTTTTACCAGTAACTAAAAAAGAATTAGAAGAAAGAGGGATAGAAGAAGTTGATTTTGTTTTAGTGTCTGGTGATGCATATATTGACCATTCATCTTTTGGGACAGCAATAATAGGGCGGATTTTGGAGAGATTCGGATATTCTGTTGCGATACTTCCTCAACCAAACTGGCGAGATGCAAAAGATTTTAAAAGGTTTGGAAAGCCTAGACTTGGGTTTTTAATAACATCGGGAAATATTGACTCAATGGTTAATCATTATAGTGTTAACAAAAAGCGTCGCAAAAAAGACTCATATACAGAAGGTGGACAAGGTGGAAAACGCCCTGACAGAGCTGTAATTGCATATTCTGGACGAGCTAGAGAAGCTTACAAAGATGTACCTATTATTATTGGTGGGATTGAGGCGAGCCTAAGACGGCTTGCACACTATGACTATTGGGACTATAAAGTACGACGTTCGGTACTAATAGACTCTGGGGCAGACTTGTTGCTATATGGAATGAGTGAAACGTCGATTGTGGAAGTTGCAGAAGCTTTGGACAGCGGAATGGACATAAAGCACATAACGTATATTTCGGGAACAGCGTACAAAACAAAAACTTTAGATGTAGTTTATGATGGAATAGAAATTCCGTCTTTTGAGCAAGTGTCAACAAACAAAAAAGAGTATGCAAAAAGCTTTGTCATTCAATCAGAAAATGTTGATGCATTTGTTGCAAAACCTTTGATTGAGAGTTATGGGCAGATGGGCTATGTGGTACAAAATCCACCTAGCAAGCCACTTAGCACGCTAGAACTTGACAATGTTTATGAACTGCCGTTTATGAACGCTCCTCACCCGATATACAAACAAAAAATACCTGCTATCGAAGAAATTTTGTTTAGTATAACAAGCAATAGAGGTTGTTTTGGTTGTTGTAGCTTTTGTGCACTGACGTTCCATCAAGGGCGTACAGTTCAAGGGCGTTCTGAGCAGTCTATGTTAAAAGAGGCAGAGCAAATGACTAAGCATGCAGATTTTAAAGGATATATTCATGACGTTGGTGGACCAACAGCAAACTTTAGTAAAGAACAATGTAAAAAATCTGTAACTAAAGGTAGTTGTACAAACAAGAAGTGCTTATTTCCTAAACCTTGCGGGGCATTAGATGTTGACCATGAGCCATATCTAAAAACTCTTAGAAAAATGCGTGAAATTAAAGGTATCAAAAAAGTATTTATCCGTTCTGGAATTAGGTATGATTATTTGCTTGCTGATAAAAATAGCAGAAAAATAGTTAACGAAATTGCAAAGTACCATGTTAGCGGTCAACTTAGAATAGCACCTGAACATATTTCAGATAACGTTTTAAATCATATGGGTAAGCCAAAAAGAGAAGTATATGAAAAGTTTACAAATATGTTTGAGACCGAAACAAAAAAACTTGGGAACGAGCAATATGTTGTGCCATACTTTATGAGCTCTCACCCTGGAGCGACTATATCAGATGCAATTGAGCTTGCGGTATATCTAAAAAAGATTGGGCATATACCTGAACAAGTGCAAGATTTTTACCCCACACCATCAACGTTAGCAACTTGCATGTACTATATAGAGATGGATCCATTCACCCTACAAAAAGTTTATGTGCCAAAAAATGTAGAAGAAAAAGCAATGCAACGTGCGTTGTTGCAATACAACAAAAGAGAAAATTATAACTTGGTATACAAAGCGTTGGTTAGGGCAAATAGGCAAGATTTGATTGGAAATGATAAAAAGTGCCTAATATCACAAAAAAAACATATTAATATGTAGCAAAATATGATAGAATACCAATTAATGATAAATATAAGGGGGGACTAGGGTGGAAGA
>LNZQ01000001.1 GCA_002007315.1 Epulopiscium sp. Nele67-Bin004 | reverse complement strand
ACCACTGCTGTGGCTCCACTCCCTAAAACAGAGAGAAAAACAACATATTATTAACTTGATTATGATCTGATATAAAGTTATTCATCTCAGGCAGTAGATGACTCTCTGTGCTGTCCTAGAACCCAACTTTGGCACATAAACACATTCATCACAGGTCAAATTCACATCCTCAGGCTGCCCGGGCTTTTTTCAGTTGTCTGCCCTTCCCATGACCCCCGTCTATGTCCGAAAAATGGCTACTGTGGGTTAATAGAATTAACTTTAATTATTACCTTGAATCTTCCTGCATTCTAGAAGGTTCAGTGCGGCTCTGCTTTGACAGTTCATTCGATTTTTTGTTACAGCTTAACTGTCTGTTCATCAATTATGAATCAGCTTTCCTAAATACTGCCTGATGAAGCGAGTCTGATTGGAGCCGCTGACTTCGCTAAACGAGTCACATCCCCAGGAGGCTTTTGAAGAAGGTTCATGCTAGGAATTCACATTATTAGCAGACTACTCAATTATAAGTTGATACTTCCAGGATTCTGTGGGATGTTCATCATGCATGGTCTCAGTGTGGCCTTGAAAATACAATTTGGTTATCAGTGATTGCAACAAAACAATTTCTGAGTACATTCAGTTTAATCTCAGGGAAATTTGTCATTTAGAACATCCTTTGTTCATGCCAGAGAGGACTAAAGTTTGTTTCTTATCCAGGTTAGAAATGTCTTTTTATTGGACTTTTTTTTTAACAGCACAATTGGAAGGTTTTGGTCACTTTTCATTGAGATCTGACAGTTAATCTTTGCAGCACCAAATACCAGAACTAGGATTAGAAAAAAGGAGAATAAAGGATAGTAAGAAAAACCTTCAATATTCAATATCTAATAGGTGCAGTCTTATTGTGTGCATGAGAACTGAACAATATTACTGATAAATTCTTTTCCATATGTGCATTTAATGAACTTTTAAAGACCTGGACACTTCAATATCAGCGTCATTTTCCAGGCTTTCAAAACTTTGCAGAAAACTCCATGAACCCTCCTGGCAACAGTGGGCAGTCTATGCTAGTTTATACCACCATAACTACTATTTTGAAGCAAACAGCACACAGATTACTGTCTGATTAACACTTAAATCCTTCAACAGTGGGCTAATCTTAAATTTGAATAACGTGTGACAGCGGGAGCAAAAGCTTGTAAAGTCCTCATCAGGAGAGGCACGCCTGTTGTTCCTGCATCGTGTGAGGGCATTTAACTGCCCCCTCACTGCTCTTATTTGACGCCATGCACGCACGCAGGGCTGTTTCCAAAAGATCTCTGGAGTAAACGCAAAACTGAGAAATGCTGGAAGCACATTCTTCTCTGGTAAAAGGCTTTGCATACAAGTAAAAATAATACATGCGTAGGCTGTCATAATATCAGACCCTAACCAAACAACTATCGTGGCCAAAAACAACTCATGACAGAGGTACCATCAGGGTATTTACAGAGATTTGGAGCGGAAAAAAACAGGGGAAAAAAAGCAAATTTTTAAAAAAGCAAGCAATACAGTTTATCAATAGTTTTGTTCACTGCATCTTTTTGGCAAATACAGCACCCCCAGGAAAAAAAAAGTGTGGAAAGAGTCTTTAACCTTAAATTGTAAACAACATGTATGAAAAATAATAATAATAAAAAACAAAAATAAAAACTCATTCTTTCACTAGTAATGAGGAAACCACATGAACTCATAAACCATAGATATGCATGGCCCAATAACTTACTCATCCAAATAATGTCGTCATATGTGCATTACCAACAAAATATTGACCACCGCCCCTTTTGCCATAATTGTTATTGTGAATATTATATGGTGACACCCCTATACACCAGCATGTAAATCCATGCGTTAAATTGGAGCATGTATGCGAGTGCTTTGCAGATATACTGTATATCTGTATCTACATGAACCGCTCATAAAAATCATGTACATCCTTATTTGTGTATACCCACAAGTACACATGCATACACATACACATACACATACATATACAAAACCAAAACACCCCAACAACTTTACCTTTAATAGTTTCCATAAAGTCTATCATTTGTCTATTTGCTGTCCCTTTGTCAACCCAATATCCTAACAGAATAATATCCCCATCTAATATCGGCTCACCCTCTTTTAAATCGTGAATACTTTTGTTATCACAATTTAAACCTTCAAAAATACCTTCAGCAAGCTTTTTTGTGCTACCTGTCAAGCTTGAATATATAACTTGTACTTTCATAAAAAACCTCCTCCAACATATATTTACTTTAATTGTATGTGAGGATAAAATACTTGTCAATTAAAAGTTTTTAAACGTAATTGTATCTCCAGAAAACGATACATTAAGTCCAAAAGCTTGTGCGATATATCTCACCGGAACATACGTACGCCCATCAACAATTTGCATTTCTCCGTCCATTGTAATTTGCGTGCCATTTAACAGCATTTCACGGCTACCATTTGTAAGTTGCACAACGTTATCATCACTCACAATCGTTACAGTACTTCCCACCACATTTATGCTATCATCTGGAATTTCAAACATCGTTACCAAATCTCTAACTCCAACCATCGTTCTATTATCGTCTGTAATATACGGCGTAGTTACAAGCTCAACGCTTGTCCCATTAAGACTCGCCTCACCTGTTTTAATATTAAGCATTGCCTCTATGTTGCGATACGTGTTTTTCGTCCCAACTTTCAAAAAGTCTTTGGCAACAACAGCATGTTTCATAGACTCGTTCAAACTTCCACTAGTTGCCGACTTATTGACCATCGATAAAGCACTTCCCCCTATTCGCAAATCATAATACCCCTCTGATGCAGAATTATTCGCTGTAAATGCAATATCTGAAATACTTATACTAGACACGTCATAAGAATCACTTAAAATAGTAATAACTATCGCTCCATCAACAATTTTTGTGTCAAGCTGTAGTCCATTTGTCGCTACCACATTTGCCGACTCAATTGTAACTCCATAACTATTATCAATATCTATAACTATTTGTTTATCTTTTTGCAAGCTTTCAGGGCTAATTTCTGCAAGTGTAATTTGCCCTCCAATTTGATTTCGATATCCTACACGGATTTCAGCACCAACAAAATTACTTTTAAATATCTCCACAACTTCACCAACAACAACTTCTTGAACAGTTTCAAAATCACGACTCTCCGCAACTATAGTTATATCCCCTGAATAGTTATTTTGCACTTGTGCCTCAAACGTAAACGTTATTTTGTTTGCCAAGTTTGTATCAAATGCAGTTGTCACTCTAAGTTCAATTTCTTCTATATCACCTGTTCGCCCTGTTTTGGGTGATATTTGAACCCCGTCTGTCACAGTTTCTTCCACACTAAGTATGTTTAGCCCTTCCGCTGAAACGTATATAGTTTGGTTTCTGGATAAACTTCCCGCTGTCATTTCTTCCATTGTTACGGTAACATCTGTTGTTTCACCAGCCGACAAAATTAGGTTTTCTTCAACTCCAATTTGTAGCCCTGTATCTGTAATTTGTCCAACAACGCCTGTTGCAGCTGTTGCATGCACCGCAACGTCAACTTCAATCGCTCTTTCTGGCAACAAAACTTGTCTATCAATTAAACCAACTGGTATGTTTTGAAGTGTCAATGCACCTCGTATATTTGCTTGATTTGTCTGCGAAATATTCACGATAATAGTTTGCGTATCGCTTGAAATAGATTTTACCGTAGCAGTTGCAATATTCCCCGCAAGTCCTGTTGTTCCATAAAGACTTACCTCATCGCCAACTTTCACATCAAATCCTAGATTCGGCATAGCTTTTATACTTATTTCTACATCTGTACCACCATCTATATTTAACGCACCTGCAAGCATTTCAGATATTGTTATATCCGAAATAACCCCTTTGCCCGATGCCGAAATATTTTTTATATTGCCAAACTCCACTTGTATTGGTGCGTCTGCAAGTTCTCCGTCTGATAGTTTTATAGTTTGTGACGAAATACCGCCATTCCCCTCAATTATAAGCACAGGTGAATTTCCTGTTATCTCAACATATAACGGCACAACGAATAAATCACCAGTTTGTCCTACTGACACTCGAACTGTATAATCATTTAGCCTTGTTACAACAACACCTGTTTCAGCTTCCAATTGACTGTATATATTTTCATCAAATTTTATATCTGTCCCCGATACTAAAAACTCTTGATTTTCATAAGGGACTAAAGTTTCAATGTACAGTTTAAGTGCATCATCTGGCACAATTTCATCAGATGTGTATCCGATAGTTGAACCTACAATTATATTTTGATTATCAACTATAGCAGTTGAGGCTGCTAGTGTTGGTATTGAAAATGTTATTGCCCATGCAAGAAAAATTGTTGCTAATTTCATTTTTGGTCCTCCTTATGACAAGTTATTACATATATTATACATTATAGCTCACAAAAAATCAATATCTGTAACAATATCGTAAAAAAGGTAGCACCAATTGGTAACTACCTTTTAATATTATACAAATAATTTTGATACCGATAAATCTTCGTGTATTCTTCTAATCGCATCTGCAAATATCGGTGCAACTTTAATCTCTTTGATTTTAGCTATCTTTTTGTGCTCTGGAATAGCAATCGTATCAAGAATTACAAGTTCTTCAATTGGTGATGCTTCAATTCGTTCTAGTGCTGGTCCTGATAAAATACCGTGTGTACAACATGCGAATACTTCTGTTGCTCCACGCTCTTTTAGTGCAGCTGCTGCGTTACAAAGCGTTCCTGCAGTATCAATCATATCATCAATCAAAATTACTTTTTTGTTGTTGATATCTCCGATAATGTTCATAATTTCAGAAACGTTTGCCGCTGGACGTCTTTTATCAATTATTGCAAGAGGTATATCAAGTCGTGTTGCAAAACCACGAACTCGACCAACGCTACCTAAGTCTGGGGATACTGCAACAATATTGTCTAAATCACCTTCAAACTTATCCATATAATATTTATTAAGTAATGGCATACCAACCAAGTGGTCAACTGGGATATTAAAAAATCCTTGTATTTGGGCACAGTGTAAATCCATCGTTAAAACTCTGTCAGCCCCTGCAGTTTGTAATAAGTCTGCAACAAGTTTTGAACTAATCGGGTCACGGGCTCTTGTTTTTCTATCTTGTCTTGCATAACCGTAATAAGGAAGTACTGCTGTTATACGCCCTGCTGATGCACGCTTCATTGCATCTATCATAATAAGTAGCTCCATTATGTGCTCATTAACAGGTGTGCTTGTTGATTGCATAATAAAAACATCTGTTCCACGTACTTTCTCATCAATTTTAACTGACGTTTCACCATCGCTAAATTTTGTAACCTCTGATTTTCCAAGACTTATGCCTAGCTCACGTGCTGTTTCTATGGCTAGTTGGGGGTGGGCATTACCTGTAAAAACTTTGATATCCGTATAATTCCTAATCATTTTTATTTTATCCTCCTTGAGTTTGAGTATCGCACTAAATCGACATCATTATACCATAAAAACAGGAAAATTTCAACTTAGTTTAAGATTTTCTAATCCAATTTTCTTTATTTTCTTGTTTCACTCTTGCAATTGCAAGTGCATTTGATGGTACAGTCTTTGTAATTGTCGAGCCTGCAGCCACATATGAATTTTCTTTTACTACAACTGGCGAAACCAAATTTGTATTACAACCTATAAATGCATTATCTTCGATAGTTGAACGATGCTTTTGTTTTCCATCATAGTTTACAACAACTGTTCCACAACCAAAATTTACATTTTCCCCAACATCTGCATCACCAATATAAGTTAAATGTGATACTTTAGTATTATCTCCAATTACAGCATTTTTAATTTCTACAAAATCACCAATTTTCACATGTGAGCCTATTGTGCTGTTTGGTCTAACGTATGCAAACGGACCAACTGTTGTGTGTTCCCCAACTGTGCTATCAACTAAAACGCTACTTTCAATTTTAGTATTATTTTGCACTGTAGTATTAGTTAGTTTTGAATTGTAACCAATAGTGCAATTTTCACCTATAATGGTTTCACCTCGCAACATACACCCTGGCTCAACAACTGTATCTTGCCCAATTTGTACGCTTGGCTCAATATACGTTGCAGCTGGGTCAAGTATAATGACACCATTTTCCATATGACGCTCATTTATTTTATCTTTCATAATTTGTGTCGCTTGTGCAAGTTGCAACTTTGAATTTACACCCAAAATTTCGTTGCTATCATCTGCAACAAACGCCGACACTTTGCCGCCTTCACTTGCCATAATATCTAATACATCTGTTAAGTAATATTCGCCACTTGCATTGTTGTTTGTTAGTTGTGAAAGTGCCGATTTTAGCCAGCTAGCTTTAAATATATACATACCTCCATTGATTTCAGTAATTTTTTTCTCATCTTCTGTAGCATCTTTTTGCTCAACTATACGCAAAAACTCACCATCAACATCTCTAACAATTCGCCCATACCCCGTAGGCTCATCAATGATTGCAGATAACACAGTCGCAACACAGTTTGTTTTGATATAAAAATCTTTCATTTCATTAAGCGTTTGTTCAGTAATGAGTGGGGTGTCACCATACAATAATATAATTTCGCCTTCATCTCCAATAAAATCTAAAGCTTGCATAACTGCATGCCCTGTGCCAAGCTGTTCTTTTTGCAATCGATATGTTACACCCTCCCCTATAGCAGTTTGCACTTCATCTGCCTTATGTCCTACTATAAGACAAATATCGTCAGCTCCTGCTCCTTTGGCTGCTTCAATTGGATATTCGACAAGAGCTTTGTTAAAAATTTGATGCAACACTTTCGGCTTAGTTGACTTCATTCTAGTTCCTTGCCCTGCTGCTAATATAATTGATTTAATTTTCATAATTACACCTTCCTATTTTGTATTTGTATTTATTTTCTCATTTTATATGTATGATTGCAAGCATTATTTTATTATACACAAAAAAAGCCCATCCACAATAGTGGATAAGGCTTATGTAGTTACCTAGTATTGTTCAAACACAGCAACTTCATCAATTGAATCGTCTGCATCGTCCGATAAAAGTACCATCTCATACTTTTCTAATACAGTTTTTTGAATACGATCTCTTGTTGTTGAGTTGATAGGGTGCGCAATATCTCTAAATTCGCCATCTAAAGTTTTGCGACTTGGCATCGCAATAAATCTGCCCTTATCCCCTTCAATTACTTTGATATCGTGTACTACAAATTCATTGTCGAATGTTACCGAAACAACTGCTTTCATTTTGCCGTCTTTGTTAATTTTTCTTACTCTAATATCTGTTATTTCCATGTTCTAGGACCTCCCCATTTGCATAGCTTAAGGTGTTTATTCCCCAACCGTAAGCCATAATCTATTTTTTAATTGATGGCACTTTTAATTATACATTATTTTTAACATATAATCAATATTTTTTTTACGATTTAGGGAATTTTTTCAAATAATTTTATTTTAAATTATTTGTTTCTACACCTTTCAACAATTTAAACGATAGAACCCTTCGCTAGTACACGGATATTGTCAGAAGTCCCTGTCACTATTTGACCTTCGCCAACATAAACAGACTTGTCTAAAATTGCATTTTCTACGATTGCACCTTTTCCGATAGTACAACCTTCCATGATGATAGAATTTTTAACAATTGCACCTTCGCCAATAAATACTTTACGTGATACAACTGAATCAATAACAGTTCCGTTAACGATGTCTCCACCGTTTAAGATACTATTTTTGATATGACAACCTAAACTATATTTAACAGGTGGATCATCTTTAGCTTTTGTGTAAACATATCCATTGCTAAATATTTCGTTTCTTTTTTCTGGATCTAAGAAATCCATGTTAGTTGCAAAAAGTGTTTCGATGTTTTTAAGCGTTTGCCAATATCCATCAAACATGTAAGCAACAATTTTAAGTTTCTTTCTATATCTCATGATGATGTCTGTAACGATGCTGTGTCTTCCTTCTTTATTAAGTTGCTCAAGAAGTTGGATAAGTAGTTGTCTTTCGATAACATAAATCCCAAGAGAAATAGTTGAACTTTGTGGGTCAAGTGGTTTTTCTTCAAACCCAACTAATCTATTTTCTTCATCCAGTTCTGCAACCCCATAGTCAAGAACAGACTCATTACCCATATCTTTACATACAAGAGTAATATCTGCCCCTTGTTCTTCATGGTATTTGATAACTTTGTTGTAGTCAATTCTTATAACTTGTTCACCTGGACAAATTATAACGTAAGGTTCTTGGCTTCTTTTTAAAAACTGAATGTTTTGGAAGATAGCATCCGCAGTTCCTCTAAAAGAGAAAGTATCTGCACTTAACATATCAGGTGTGAATAAAAAGATACCACTGTTTTTTCTACCGAAGTTCCACCATTTTGAAGAAGAAATATGGTCTGCTAATGATCTTGTACTATTTTGAGAGATTACTCCAACTTTCTTTACTCCTGATTGACTAAAGTTTGTTAGTGCAAAATCTATAACACGGTATGCTCCTCCGATTGGCATCGCCGAATTATTTCTGTGAGCAGTTAGTTCGCCCATAGTGCTTTTCTTTCCACCAGCTAATATAATTCCTACTGCTTTCATCTATTTCCCCTCCTCAACAATTAGAGATTGTCCACTTTGTAAACTACCTTCTGGGTATTGCTCTGCAGACGTTTCCCCTGCTATTTCGCAGTTTTTACCGATAACTACACCGTTTGGTACAGATGTGTATGCACCAACAACCGTGATACCACTGTTGTATACGTGTGGTTTTTTCTCGTTTGGTATGTTTTCACCTTCACCAATTTTTACACGCTCACCGATAACGCTATTTTCAGAAATAATAGCTTTATCAATTACAGCTCCCGCTTTGATAACAGTGTTTTGCATGATGATACTATTTTTTACAACAGCACCTGCTTCTATTTTAACATTTGGACTTACAATTGAATTTTGAACTTCCCCTTCAACTTCACAACCTTTAGATATTAAAGAATGTGCTACTGTCGAGCTTGGACTAATCCATTGTGGACCGTAGTTATCTGAGTTTGTATATATATTCCAGAAATTATCGTATAGATTGAACTCTGGTACTATATATGAAAGCTCCATGTTTGCTTGCCAATAAGCATCAATTGTTCCAATGTCTTTCCAATAAGATCTAAATGGATATGCATAAATTTTTTCTCCGCCGTTTAACAACGCTGGTATAATGTGTTTACCGAAATCACTGTCTGGATGGATAGTGCTATCCTCGATAAGTGCTTTTCTTAGTAGCTTCCAGTTGAAGATGTAAATCCCCATAGAGGCTAGGTTACTCTTTGGATTTTGTGGTTTTTCTTCAAATTCTACAATTCTGTTATCACCATCAGTGTTCATGATACCGAATTGGTTTGCTTCTTCCATAGGAACTTCGATAACCGCAACTGTAACGTCTGCGCCTTTTTCTTTGTGATAATCAAGAACTTCATTGTAGTTCATTTTGTAAACGTGATCACCTGATAATATAAGAACATACTCTGGGTCATACCCATCAATGTATTTAATGTTTTGATATATAGCATTAGCAGTACCTGAGTACCATTCTCCTTGTGCTCCTGTTACGAATGGAGAAAGTATAGTTACCCCACCATTTGTAAGGTCAAGATCCCAAGGCATCCCAATCCCAATGTGTTTTGTTAGTACAAGAGGTTCATATTGTGTTAAAACCCCAACTGTGTCTATCCCTGAATTAATACAATTACTTAATGGAAAGTCTATGATTCTGTACTTTCCTCCAAACATTACTGCAGGTTTTGCAATTTGTTGCGTTAAAGCTCCAAGTCTACTTCCTTGACCTCCTGCTAATAACATTGCGACCATTTCTTTTTTGTACATAAATTTTCCCCCCTAGCGGCGTTGTGTTTTTACAAATATTATTTTACCATATACTTAGCAATAAGACAATAGAAATTTGTACAATTTTTATTAAAAATAAATACCCCTTATTGTAAAATAGATTTTATTTACCGAAATTACCTAGACTATTTCGCCGAATTATGATAATATTTATGTCTATATGTGTTGTACAAACAACATTTTTTGTTATATAATAGGAAAAGATGAAATTAGTGTATATCTTAGGGGTATTGCATATAATTTTAATATATCATTTTATTTTTAATTTCTCAGTTTATAATGAAAGGATAACCTATATGACAAATGCAATTTTAGACGCCCCATCGGTAAAAATCCACTTTATTGGTGTTGGCGGTATTAGTATGAGTGGTCTTGCGGAAATTATGCACGACAGAGGGCACGAAGTAAGTGGATCTGATATGAAAGCATCTGATATTACTAGACATTTAGAAAACATTGGCGTTCAAATCATGCCAACACATACCAAAGCTAACATTACTCCTGATATCGACGTTGTTGTGTATACAGCTGCTATTTCAGAAGAAAATGAGGAGCTTATTTGTGCCCGTCAAAATGTTAAAACTGTTGTAACTCGTGCAGAATTTTTAGGAATGCTTATGCACACATATGATTTTCCTATTTGTGTTTCTGGTACTCATGGAAAAACTACCACTACGTCAATGCTTGCAAATGTGCTACTTGGAGCAAATTTTGACCCAACAATTACAGTTGGAGGTATAGTTCAGTCAATAGGTGGCAATATTCGTATAGGGGGGCATAAATATTTCCTCACTGAAGCTTGCGAATATCACAATAGTTTTTTGGATTTTTTTCCAAGAGTTGGGGTTATACTAAATGTAGAAGAAGATCATATGGATTTCTTTAAAGACATAAACGAAATTTATGAATCATTTACCAAATTTGCATCGTTAATTCCTGCTGATGGCTTACTTGTGGTAAATGAAGATGTAAAAATTGACCACCCAAACAAACAAACTTTCGGTTTAAGTGAAAGTTGTGATTGGTATGCCAAAAATATTACATTTGATGATGAGGCATGTGGCGTTTTTGATGTATATTTTAGAGGTCAACTTATGGGCAACTTACGTATAGGGGTTACGGGTGCACACAACATACTAAACGCATTAAGTGTATGTGCTGTATCACATTTCCTACAAATTAATTTTGAAACTATACAAAATAATTTGGTCGGCTTTAAAGGGGCTAAAAGACGTTTTGAAGTTAGAGGCGATATACACGGCATAACGTTAGTTGATGACTATGCACATCACCCAACAGAAATACAAGCAACACTTGAAGTTGCAAATAAATACCCACACAATAAGTTATTTGTAATTTTTCAACCTCATACGTACACTCGTACAAAAGCATTTCTTGAGGATTTTGCAACTGCACTTGAAAAAGGTGGGAATGTAATTATAACCGATATTTATGCTGCACGTGAAAAAAATCCTGGCGACATACATGCAAAAGATATTGTGGATATAATGGAACGAAATGGCGATACGGACGTCATTTATATAGATAGTTTTGACGAAATCGCAGATCACTTATTGATAAGTGCAGAACCTGGCGACCTAATAATTACTATGGGAGCAGGTAATGTTAATCAAATTATTGATATTTTGATTGGCGAATAGTTAGTCAGTCCCTTCGGGGATTGGCTTTATTTTACTAAGGAGGTGGACAATGTCAGCTGTCAGATTTACTACTACGAAAAATATTAATATTCCAAGTTGGTTTATAAGAGATTTTGTACCAATGGCACACGGTTCATATATAAAAGTTTATTTATTACTTATTTCAGCTTATCAAGAAAATATTGAAACTGACTTAAAAGATTTAGCACAAACTTTAGATATGCTTTATTCAGAAGTTATAACAATTTTAAAATATTGGGATAGTAAAGGGGTTATCAAATTTCAAATGTTTGGAGACGAAATATCAGAAATTGCTTTTGCAACAACAGCAACATTTGGAGTATCCCAAGAAATAACAGCACCTATAATTCAAGCTACACAACAACAAGCACCACAAGTTGTATCAACACCAGAACCTGTTGAAGATACAACTACAATAATACAAAATCGTCCTGCATATTCTCAACAAGAATTAAATATTTACCGCCGAAATAACAGCTCAATAACACAATTGTTTAACACGGCTGAAGAATGTTTGGGCAGACTTTTATCACCAACAGACCAACAAATTTTATTCGGGCTTTATGACTGGCTACATATGCCTATTGATTTAATCGTATATTTACTAGAATATTGCACAAAAGATCTTGACAAACGCCATACTAGATACATTGAAAAAGTTGCATTAAGTTGGAAAGATAAAGGAATTGTTGATGTTGAGCGAGCAAAACTAGAAATTGTGGCTGACCATCGCTATTATGAAATTTTAAAACGTGCGGGGATAAGCACCCAAAATATTTCGCCTGCTCAAAGAGAGTATTTGGAAAGATGGGTGACAACGTATAGAATGGAAATTATTTTGAATGCTTGCGACAGAGCTACTATTCAAGCTGATAGACCAAATTTAAATTATATCGATAAAATATTAACAAATTGGTATGACCAAGGAGTGCGAATTGTTGAAGATATAGAAGCGGTTGATAAAAAACCACGAGCTGTAGCAACAACAAAACCTCAACCTATGCAAAAAACAGCACGTTATAATAATATGCCATCGCACAATTGGGACTACAACAAAATTGCTATGCTTGAACAAGAGTACAATGAACGCATACGACAAGGGGGTTAATAGATGACAGAACGTGAACGCCAACATAAACAAGTTTTACGTGAATTTGATAATCGTCGTCTTGAAAATGCTAAAACTCATAAGTTGCGTCAACAAGAAATATACAAACTTTTACCCGAAATTGAGCAAATTGATAACCAACTTAATTTAGACGGAGTTAGTTTAATTAGAAATATGTTTAATCAGTTAGATAATAGAGAACAGTATCAACAGCAAACTAACAATCTTATTTTGCAAAAAAAGGCCCTTTTAGTTGAAAACGGTTATTCTCGAAACTATTTAGAGCCTATATATAACTGTAAGCCTTGCAAAGATAGTGGTTTTATTGATAATCAGCGATGCAATTGCTTTAAACAAAGTTTGATTAATTTGGCATATAAGCAATCTAATTTAGATAACTTGTTAGCTACAGAAAACTTTACTAGCTTTGATTTTTCTTTGTATTCTCCTGAGGTTATACCTGAGATTGGAAAATCACCTAGACAACAAATTAAATATATACATGATAATGCTGTACTATTTATAGAAGATTTTAAACACACATATAATAACATGATTTTTTTAGGGAAAACAGGACTTGGTAAAACATTTTTATGTAATTGTATAGCAAAAGAATTGCTTGATAAAGGGCATACCGTCTTATATTTATCATCTTCACAATTATTTAAATTACTTGAACAAGCTCGGTTTGATAAAGAAAATTTGACTTCTAATTCTCGTAATATTTTGCAAGCTATATATGATAGCGAGTTGTTAATTATAGATGATTTAGGAGTTGAGGCTATGACTACGTTTGTGCCAACAGATTTATTTAATATAATCAATACAAGACATCTAAATCATCTTCCAACGATTATATCAACTAATATTGATATCAATGACTGGGCAAAATTGTATTCTGAGCGAATTGCATCAAGATTTATTGGTAACTATGTTCTATATAGATTTATTGGAATGGATATACGTTTATATAAAAAATACGGAACTAACATATAATAATCACTAAGGGGTAACTATCTACCCCTTATTTTTTTGCCTCAATTATATAGATAACTATTCCTTTTATTAGTCATTGACATATATACATATTAAGTGTACAATAAGTCCATAGGTTAGTTAGTCAAGTAATTAACCATTTAATTAACGGAGGTATTTATGAAATTCAACTCAACCGAACCTATTTTTATACAAATAGCAAGCTTTTTGGAAGATGAGATTGTGCAAGGCTACATAGAAGAAGATACACAAATACCGTCAACCACCGAATTATCTAAAATATATACTATAAATCCAGCAACAATATTAAAAGGGATAAATATTTTAGTAGATAAAAAAATTATTTATAAAAAAAGAGGTATTGGAATGTTTGTATCAGTTGGAGCTAAGCAAATTATTATGGAAGAAAGGAAAAAAGCGTTTAGCAATAATGTCATCAACAACTTGATGGAAGAAGCAAATAAATTAGGCATTACTAAGCAAGAAATTATTAAACAAATATTAGACTGGAAGGAAGATAAATATGATATCGCTAAATAATATTAGTGTAAGTTTTAAGCAAAATCAAACATTAAAAAACATTTCTTTGAATTTTGAACAAGGACAGATTTACGGGATACTTGGAAGAAATGGACAAGGTAAAACTACATTACTTAATACTATAACTGGGGGTATCCCTAATCACACAGGAACGATAGAAATTGACGGCATAGACCCATATAATAAGCCTACAGTGTTATCAGAAATTTGCGTTGCAAGAGAAGAATTAATACCATTATATACAGAAAGTACCGTACAACACACCCTAAAAGCATTTGCCTTAATATATCCAAAATTTGATATGGACTTTGCACAAACATTGATAAATAAGTTTGACATTCCGTTAAATAAGCGAATAATAACATTATCAAGAGGACTTCAAACTATGGTGATGAACATCATTTGTCTTGCATCAAGAGCGAATGTCCTCATTTTTGATGAACCAACCACAGGACTAGATGCAACAAATCGTGCGATGTTTTATACTATACTGTTGCAACATTTCACGGACTACAACCCAACAATTATTATAGCTACTCACCAAATTGATGAAACTGAAAATATATTTAATAATGTGGTTATTATTGAAAAAGGGGAAATAACGATTAATACTACTTTAGAAGAATTTCAAACTAAAGCACTAATTTTACGTGGAGATGAAAAATCACTATTAAATTTATCGTTAATACAACAGGCAAAAAAGATACAATCTTTGGGAAGCAAAATCACCTATATTTATTATGGCGATATATCCATTCCAGATATGGACATTATAGAAAGTTATGACATAGAATGCGAGGCAATTGGACTACAAAATTTCTTTGTAGAAATGACGAGATAGAACGACTAGAAAAGGGGAAATTTTATGAATGAAAACAAGCAGTTTTTGAAATTATATTGGCATCAATTAAAATTAGTTTTTATAGCTATTATCGGTATGAAAATATTTTATCATTTATGGAGAATTGTACCACTACTAATAAGCTTTGGATTTAGAGAGTCAGATTTTGTGCTTTATTTGAGCACACCTTTAAAATCAGCTCTATTATTCGGCATATCAGCTCTTATCGGACTTATCTCCTCTACAAGGATATTTGACAGTTTTCTTAAAATCAAAGCTAATCGCAAGGCAAGCTTTTTTGGAACCATCGTAGGCGGTCTTAGTTTAATAGGCACAATCGGAGTCATATGGATAGGTGCAGAATGGCTAGAAATCATTATTTTGAATAGTGCAATTAACACCGAAGTTATAACATATAGCGGGATAAGCTTGATAACTATTGCATTAGCTACATTGCAACAATTTGCATTTTATTTAGCAGCATACGTTGTAGGTTTTTGGGTAGGCTGTTGTTATTTAAGATTAAATCCTATTGTGGCAACAGCCATTGTAGGCATAACTGCAATAACTGTTTCAGAAATTATCAATTTGTCATATAAACTGTTTATTGGTCAAAGAATTATTTGGGGGCAACTACTAATAGCGCTAATTGTATTGCCAATAGTAAGTTATTATCTACTAAAAAAAGCACCTTACTATAAATATAAACTAAGATTGTTTGTAAAATCAAGATAGTATAACTTAACTAACCTTCTATATTTCCAGAGAAGGTTAGTTATTTTTTTTTTGCCTCAATTTATTCGTTATCTTTTCTAAGTTGCTTTACTTCTTTTAGTGATAAGCCAGTGCAGTAGTGTTAGGTGGTGGTGTCAGCAGGTACGAGTGCCAATTTCAATAAAACGGATCATCTGTATGCTGTCTCCCATTATTTAAATGGTTTTGCCAGCAGAGGACAGGCTGTCTTACATTAATGAGCTAACTGTTAGCAGTGGGGTGAGGTTTCTTGACTTGTACTCACAGTCAGGTTGGGTCAAGGATCCTTGTGCCTAACCCTAACCCAGCGTCTTTATGAAAGAAAACCAACATATCAAGTAAATGTGCAGAGACTGTTTGGTGAGGTGAGCTGGTGTGTGATCACCTCCATCTCTTTCCTCTGCTTGTCCTTTTTGTTGTTTCATCCCAACTCATCATGAGTAAAAGTTTAGTTTGCTGCATTGTGACACTTGGCTGCCCTATTCTGTCGGGCCCTGGAGGACACTGTCCCACGCTGCTTCCACCCACTGACAAGCACAGCTAGGCCCACCTGGGGCCTCGCAGGTTAGGGCGAAATAAAGCCCACCAGGGAGAGCAGTGAGGACAGTGAGGTGAACCCAGAGAGAATGAGGTAAGAGTGAATGAAACAGAGAAAATGAAAAATGGTCATCGAAGAAAGGGTGAATATGATGGAGCGAGAGCAGTTTAGCAAATGGAAACATGTCGATAAGAGAAGGGAATGGACGAGATGAAGATGGGAGGAATAGTGATGGATGGGGTGAGGAGAAGAAAGAGTGAGGGGGAGGGAGGATTTACGCAAACAGACGTAAGAGCTGGAGAAAGATGGAATAGAGGAGGATTGAGCTGACATAGGGCGAGGGAGAGAAAAAAGAGAAAAATAGAGTGGGTAAACATCAGATAGAGATGGTGGAAGGGGAGAAATGGATTCAGCTGACAGACAGAGAAAAGTCCTGTGGTTTTGGGGCATGGAGGGGAGAATGCAAACGGTCAATAGATTACAGCCAGTGCTGGGCCGAGTGCCGGAGCCTCAGACTCCTAGCCAACTTAATAGTGCCTCTTGTTTGTCTGTCCTCTAAAGTAATGCCCAAGCTGAGCCCAGGGAAGCAGCCTGAGCCTGAGGCTAGTGGAAATGGACAGGGGACTAGATATATGTTAGTTCTCATCCCAGCTGCTGTATATTACTCTGGCCAGCTTGCCCACCGGAGACTATTCAATAGAACATAGAACATCATCTAGCTTTATCGCCTTTATTCCCTCTACACTCACCAGGATTGCTGCTGAAGGCCAGGAAAGGCAGCACCAGTTCTAGGAATTAATCCTTTTTATTATCTGTCCCTTTTGTATGGTAATAGACATCGAAGTGTAGGGCATGTTTTTACCTGTGTGGTCGTATAACTTTTAAAAAGAGTATGAAGGAGGTAAAAGATAATTTTGTCTGTGATGCGAAGTCTTTCTAAGCCAAAGAGTATTGCGCAGCACAGGTAGAAAAAGCAGCATTAAAAAACAAGCAGGCCCAGCTTGCACGGTATGCCAATATGGAGGAGGAGGTGGAGGGGAGGAAGGAGTGCAGCCAGTGGCTGGCCACAGGAGAGA